>CALBVY010000014.1 GCA_937969495.1 uncultured Verrucomicrobiales bacterium
CGATTTTTGTATTTTTCATGGTATTGAGTGGTCCCTGTTTAACGCAGGAAGTTTCTCATACCCTTCAGGCTGGTAGTCTGGCTTGCTTTGGCTGTTTTTTTGAAAAACCTATCCTTGGCTTACAGTGGCGTAACCGCTCCGGAATGATCGTTACCTCATGGCATTGATTTCACCGGATTCCCCATCGATTTCCTGCCCGTGCTACGGGCCTCCCGAAAGGTGCCGTAGCAGAACTGCGGCGGGCGGAGACTGGGGTAGGAGAGGGATGATGACAACCCCAAAGTGGATCATACCTCTAACGCAGTCCTTTTTTGATAGGTTTGGGTTTTTCAAATTCCATGTAGGTGATCCCTGTGACCTTTTGCGTGCCTGTCTTATAGGTTTCTACATTCATCTTCTCAAGTGTTTGCACGTCACCTACTTTCATGGTGTTGGTGACATGGAAGCGCTTCATGAGCTGTCCCTCGCGGTTATAGCCAGAGACCTGCATGAGAGCGCCGAATTTCTGGTGCACCCAGATATAGACAATGCCGTAGCTGCCACCTTTGCTGGGGTTAGTCAGGCGAATTTTGTGGCACTTTTGTGTTTTGATCGTCTCCGTGCCTTCGATCTTGGGGTTAGGCCAGTAGAGGAAGCGAAAGGCGAGATCCTCATAGGTGAGATCGGTATTCATGATAGGCTGAGAGAGCTTGTTATCGGGAAATCTAATGGTCTTTCCGTTGACGATTTCAAAGAGGTCAAAATTGTTTTTTTTCAGTCGCATGTGGAATTTCTGCCACTCTTTCTTTTTATAAAATTGAAACTGAATGTTCTCACCGCGGAGAAAGAGACCGATCGGTATACGCTCGCCTTTTTTCCGTAGATTCCCCGTTAGGCTGTTTTGTTGCAGGGTGGCAGAGAGCCGGACTCCTTCGAGGATTTTTTCTGCCGCTTTATCTGCCTTGGCTGGAGTTGAAAAGATGGCGGTGTAGGCAAAGGCTACGGCGGCAAAAATAGGAAGGTGAGTTCGGGTTGTCATGCTGGAAAAATAACACTTCATCCCTTTATAGACGACAAGGATAAAATAGTTATTCACAAAATGATGTTTTTCTTTCGAAATTTTAAAAATGATGCTTGAGGGTTGCTGGTTCAAGGCATTGTATTGGGAGAGATCTTTGACCCCTTTTTCTATCCATTATGAGCTTACGCAAGCAACTCTCCGAAGCACTCCCGGAATATCTTCCTGCTAATCCTAAAGAAGCGATTAAGGGGACCGAGCTTATTCGCTTGATTCGGATGAAACTGGAGGGGAATTATTCAGATGCTTCTCTCCGCTATCACTTCTCGATTATGTCGTGTGATCCTACCTCACCCATTGCCAAGGTGGAAAAAGGCCAGGGTTATTATCGCCGTACATCACCGGTGCCAGCGCTCTCAAGTGCCCAGGAGATCTATTCTCAGTATCAAGGACGGCTAGATGATATCCAGGGGCATCATTCTGAGGTAGATCATGCGATGATGCGCATCCGTAAGTTCCGCGCGATTGTGAACAAGTGGTGTGATGTAAATGGGCGTTTTCCCTTTGCGTTCCGTGAGCCCTTTAGTGCTGATGCTCCCTTGGGTAACTTATGGAAATTCCCTGAGATGATCTTGGTAGATGGTGAGAGTGGGGAGGATGATGAGCAAGCTTCAGCGTTGCTTAAATTAAAGTCACAGTTGGGACTTCCACCGTTTCGGGTACATGCGGCACGGCTGCGTATTCTTCCAGCGCACCACTCGTTCCGTGAGGATTTTTTCCAGACTCTGAGTGCCTCTGTATGGGCGCAGGGTGGGGAGCTGATTTATGCAGCACCTATTGAGGATGAGGCTCTTTCTGATGCTATCCGGCGTCTAAGTACTACCTTTGGTATTGGGGTCACTACATTTGGTCTCACTGCGGAAATTTTAGATGATTTACCCCGTCCAGCTAATATTTTGAATGCCCACCCTCGTGAGACTGAGGCTTTGATGGAGCGGCTGGATGTAACAAAGATATCTGCTGTTAAATCACGCCCGCATATTGATTGGGCTGCATTAGAGTCCATCCGTGGTGATAGCGGAGAAGTTGATAAACTTCTTGCGTGGCTATCAGAAAGTGCGGAATCAGGCCGCATCTTATCTTACGAGGAGTGATCCAGTATCCACGCTTACTTGGCCTTACCGCCATTTTTCTTTGCTGGTGGTGGCGCTGGGGGATCTAGAATATTGAGTAAGCCTACTACGGACTTCACCTCGGGTATTTCTCCAAACATGCTACGTGCTTCTTTGAGTGTGGCCACGGCGAGTTTTTTCTCACCGGAGCTGCGCTGAATGTCTGCTTGGTAGAGCCATTGACGGAGGCGGTCTGCTTCTTTGAGGTGTTTTTTACTGGCGGTCTGAAAGAATGCGGTGGCGATTTCATGTTGCTTACGCGCTCTATACCAGAGACCAAGGTATTCATAAAATCTGGCATTACCCTTATCGGCTGCTGTGGTGCGTAGCTTTTTGACCATGGTTTCAGGTTCGTTGCCCCAGCGTTGGTTAGCCACACGGATAGCGCGGAAGTCTTTGTCATCATAGGCTACTGTGCCAGTGCCATTGAGATGTAAAAATGGACGATAAAGAGGGTCTCCTAACACTACATTTTGCCATGATAGATAGGGGATGGCCATATAAGCAGCTTCCACGAGAGTGTGTCCCTTCAGCAAGCTATCGTGGAAAATATCAAGGTGGTGCGTTAATTGAAGGTAAGGTTCATAGACGTTGCCCAGTGTGGCGGTAGCACCATGAGCGAGGATGGCACCGGTCCAATTTTTTTTCGAGTCGCGGAGTTTGCTGGCACTAAAGGAGTGCAGATGCACTGCTACAGCACCACGGCGGAATTTGAATGCTGGGTTAAGGAGGGGGCCGTTTTTATGTTTTGTATACCAGCCGAAATAGAGTGCCGCATCATGCATGGGGTAGTTGGTGGTAAAGGTCTGTTTATTAGCATCTACTACGGTGGGGATACCTGCTGCGTCATTGCGCCGTGCGATATGATCCAGCCACTGGTCGCCAGTTTTATAGCGGCTGCCTTTGAGCGCTTTATCCAGATAACACATTCCCCAGAGCCCTTGTTGTTCTGTAGCGATAGCATCATCGATCATTTGTTTGCAGATGGGGTAGCTTGGGCCATCAATCCTGCCGACTAACATCATGTGTGCGATCTCTGCTTTGCTAATACTCTGGTTCTTTTTAAAATACGGATTATTCAGTGGTCCCACGGTAAGTATTCCGTAGACGCCGGATAGTGCTAGTTCCGAGTCCACACTGGCTTCAGTGGCCTTAGCAAAGTGTGCAGGTAGCTGCTGCGTAGATGTTTGAGTAACAGGGCTGCGCTTAATTTTAAAAGGTACGCCACGCATGCAGACAAGTGTGCTTACCTTGCTACGAATAGGGAGTGAGAATCCCTGAGCATTTTTCCCCATCTTCCAGAAGCCCTGCGTGATGAGTGCTTGCCGTAGAGGATCACGCAGGCTGGTGTCATAGTCTGCTCGACTTATTTCGTCTTTGTTAGGAAGCTTGAGTCCGATCAAATTTGCCTGAGGAATCTCTCTCGCTTTGGCGTAATACTCTGCTAGTTCCTTGGATTCGGCGATCGCGCTGTTATAGAGCACCACCACACGCTCAGGAGATATCGGCGCGGCACTGAGGAGTGGTGTGAGTAAACAGAGAATGGTTAGAATTTTATTCATGATTGATACGTAAGGGGGAAGGTCAGTTTAAGCCCATCATGGGCGAAGCGACAGCGCGGTGGAAGCTGGACGTTAGGGACGTCAAGCTCATGGGAGATATGGGTGAAGTAAGTTTGCTCGGCATCTATTCTTTTAGCTGCGGCGAGGGCTTCGGCTAAGCTCATGTGGGTAGGGTGGTGCCGCTCGTGGAGGCAGTCGAGAATGAGGATCTGAATATTTTCTAGCAGGTGCATGCTTTCCTCCGGGATGATCTTTACATCGGGAAGGTAGGCGATGCTTGGTATGTCTGGAGCATCAAACCGATAGCCGTGAGTCTCTACCGCACCGTGAATCACTGGGACTGGTGTAATGGTGAGTTTTTCCAGCTGCACGGGAGCGGTGATCTCGATTGGGTCTGGCTTGATGTAGCCTTTGTAGGTGTTTGTTGGGAGGAAAGCCCACTCGAAGATACGCTGAAGCTCAGCTAGGCAGGAGGGGGAGCCATAGAGTGGGAGTGGATCTTGGCGATGCCAGCAGAATGCACGAAGCTCATCAAAGCCGGTGATATGATCAAGGTGTGCGTGGGTGTAAAAAACAGCATCCACTCTAGCTAATCCTTCACGTAGTGCTTGCTCACGCAGGTCTGGGCCACTATCTACCAAGATCGATAAGTCATTAATCTGCAGATGAATAGAAGATCGGGTGCGTGTAAGCAGTGGATCGTCTGAGCTGCATATTTTACAGGTACAGCCGATTACAGGCACACCAGTGGATGTGCTGGTGCCCAGAAATGTGAGTGAAATTTCAGGTTTCAACTTGGCGATAGCTTGGCATAATTACCCGCGTCTCAAAAGAGCATAAAAACACAGCATGCTAAGTTTACTTAAAATCAATCATCTCGCCCTAGTGGATAAGCTTATCTGGCATCTGGATACAGGGCTAGTGGGCGTGACCGGAGAGACGGGCGCGGGGAAATCTGTGATCGTAGGTGCACTCAAGCTCATTCTTGGTGAGCGTGCCGATAAATCGTTGATCCGCACTGGCGAGGATACTTGCACGGTAGAGGCTGTGTTTGATCTTACTGATGCGCCAGCAGTGAATGCCATCTTGGAAGATAGTGGGCTGGATACTTGTGATGATGGTCAGCTGATTATAAAACGCGTTATTGGTCAATCGTCTAACAAACAATTTATTAATAACTCACCAGCTACATTGGGGGTGCTGAAGCGGATGGGTAGCTATCTAGTAGATCTTCACGGGCCACATGATCATCAGGGGCTGCTGTCTACGGAGCGTCAGCTTTCTATGTTAGATGCTTATGCTGGTGCGGCGAAGGATCGTCAGGGGTATTACCAAGCGTGGCAGCAGTGGCGCACCGCTGAGGATAGCTTACGTGACTTTCAGTCTTCAGGAATTACCGAAGAGCGGGAGCTGGATTTACTGCGGCACCAGCTTACCGAGATTGATGAAGCTCAGCCTGATCCTGCTGAAGAGGAGGATCTTGAGGGGAAGTTTCAGCGGGCTGCTAATAGCTCTCGTCTCGTTGAACTGGCTGCTGGTGCTACACAGCTTATTTCCCAAGGTGAAGATGCACTGATGGATAGATTAGGTCAGCTGCAGAAGATCTGCCGAGATCTAGAAAGCTTAGATCCTGAGCTGCGAGAGTCCTTGGAAGGCCTTGATCGGGCTGTGATGGAACTGCAGGAAATTGATAGTAGTCTAACCGTTTACCTCGATAGTCTGAGCACAGATCCTGGTGAACTGGCAGCTCTGGAGCAGCGTATTAATACGCTTGAGAGTCTTAAACGTAAATACGGCCCTAGTCTGAGTGATGTGCTAGCACGCCGTGCAGAAGTGGCTGGAAAGTTAGACTCGGTGGAAAATCATGAGGAGCGACTAGAGGAGCTGGAAAATGCAGTGGCGCAGTCCCTTGAGCGAGTAAATGCTGCGGGGCGGCAATTGAGTGATCAACGGAGGAAAGCGGCACCTAAGCTGGCGAAGGAGATTTCTCGTCACCTTAAAGAGCTTGGCTTTAAGCAAGCTGCATTTGAAGTGAGTTTACTGCCGCATACTACACCTGACTCCGGTGGTCTGGAGGGGGTGGAGTTTGAATTTGGGCCTAATCCTGGTGAGCCTCTTAAGCCGTTACGAAAGATTGCTTCTAGTGGTGAGATTTCCAGAGTGATGCTCTCAGTGAAGAGTGCACTTGCGGAGCAGGATGCCACACCGTTGATGGTTTTTGATGAAATTGATGCCAATGTTGGAGGCGAAATAGCTAGGGCGGTGGGTGAGAAAATGGCGCACTTAGGGGAGCGTCACCAGGTGGTAGCGATTACCCATTTTCCTCAAGTGGCAGCTGTCGCTGCACATCACTTTGTGGTGAGTAAAGAAGTCCGAGATGGGCGCACTTGTTCCCAGCTGGAGCAGGTTGAGGGTGAGGCGCGGATCGGTGAGCTTATCAGGATGCTCGGTGGAGGTGGAGAGCAGGTACGTGCGATGGCAGAAAGCCTGTTAGCCTAATTTTTCCGCCCTCTTACTTGCGATCAGGAGATATCATGGTGTTGATGATGGGTTCGAACTCAGAACCCGAGGAGTTCTGTGTGGGAGCTTCTAGGATCTCGATCCGCCATGCGAGTGCGCGGTCTAGGGCGTAGGCATTAAAGTCGCCCGCTTGGTGGAAGCCATCGGTCGCTGTGATTTCAATGTTTTTATCACCATTGTTAAACTCTCCGTTGCTAAAATAGATGGTGATTGGATCTCCGACGCTGGTTTTCTCTGCATTGCGGAAATAAACACGCAGGGCACCAGAGCCACTGTTGTCTTCAGCGAGTGTGATACTTGCGGCAGGGATGATTTGTGCGCCAAGCTTGATACCTGTCATACCTTCTGGATTTTTCCAGAAAGTTTTGAAGTCACTTATGGTGATGTATTTCCCTTCAATGGGAAACTTTAGTGTCTCTGCTGCTTTTCCTAGATGATTTTTCTCATAGAGAAATAGATACCCCCAAGTAGCAAGGCCAAGAAATAGTATGGCTAAGGCGCTTAGGGTAACTTTTTCGATGATGCTGAGCCTTGTTCTTTGAATGGTATTGGTAGTGGTGCTAGAGGGGGTGTTTTCTGGGGTTTCTGGTTGATTCTTGAGTTCGCTTTTGGATGTCACTTCTTTGGCTGAATCAGCAGGAGGGGGTGTGGGTGCTATTTTTTGCTCTGTAGTAGCTTCTACAGGTGGCATTGGCTGAGGAGTGGGTGCCTCAGTAGTATTGATCTCGCTATCGGGCAGATCATTTGCGAGATCCCAGAGATCGTCTTCTTCCAGTTGGCCTGTGAGCTCATGTGCTTTGCGCGCTGTTCTATGTTTACCGTTATCCATGTTGTTGCGTTACGGTGTGCAAGGTGTATAAATAGGCAGTTTGCTGCAAGGTGATTTTTTAGTTGGCGATATGGTATAGGATTTCTGACTTGCGTACTCGGCGTTCTTAGGCGAAGGAACTGTCGTTCGAAGTATTTCAACTCCACCTATACCATGGCAGACAAAGAAGACAAAAATCCGGAAAACGTGAAGGGCATTTTTTACGTAGACAGTCAGTGCATTGATTGTGATCTATGCCGTGAGACTGCGCCAAATAATTTCACCCGTGAAGAGGACGAGGGTTATTCCTACGTTTATAAGCAGCCGGAGACCGATGAAGAGCGTGAGCAATGCATCGAGGCCATGGATGGCTGCCCAGTGGAAGCCATTGGCGATGATGGCGGAGCGTAGGCCAAGATCGAGAAAGGCATCTGCCAGAAAAGGCATGAGCCGTGTCCGTGCGAAGCTTCTCACGGAGTGGCGTGGGGGCATTGATCCGCCGCACCCTGCTCGGAATATTCATCAACCTTCTGAGTATTTAGATGATTTACTGAGGGCTGTGGGTCTCTCGGATGGCGTTGATGAAGAGCGCTTAAAAACAGTCTGGAATCAGGTGGCTGGTGCATTTGTTTCTAAGCACACCGTGCCAGATTCTATTCGTGATGGGGTGCTTGTGCTCAGAGTGGTGCAGCCTGCCATGAAATTTCATCTCCAGCAGATGAGTGGGAAACTCTTAGAAAACCTCCACCAAGAGTTAGGGAAAGATACGGTAAAGAAGGTGGTTTTTAAAATTGGTTAAGCCATTTCTTCAAGCACAAACTCGTTTGTTAATTGTTCAATTCATCGATAGGGTGACATCGGGTTTATCGAAAAATAAGTAATGAGAGCTTGTGTTGATTGACCTGACAACATTGCCTTCAAAATCTAATACATCATCTGGGTTTGAAGAGGATTTCGCTTTTTTGCTGGAATGAAATGGTCTAATGACACTCTCTCATATGCGGGAAGAAAAACTCCACAGTTACCAGAACTGGATCTTTGATTGGTCCGGCACTCTTGTTGATGATCTTGCGATGGTGCTGGATGCTACGAATCATGTGTTAGGGGTCTATGGTAAGCCCTTGCTAACAAAAAAAGAATTCCAGGCGAGATTCCGCCTTCCATACACGGGGTTCTATGAAGAAGTGTTACCAGATGTTCCTCTGTCTGAACTGGAGGATCATTTTCGTGCTGGCTTTGCAAGTTCAGCGGCCTCTGGTGTGGAATCTCCGCTGCTGCCACATGCGCAGGATTTTCTCAAGTTTCTTAGCCAGCGCGGGGTGCGGATGTTTATCCTGAGTTCCATGGATGCACGTGCTTTTGATGAGCATGCAAAGGATCTTGGGGTGAAGCATTACTTTGAAGCATGCTACGCGGGAGTTTTGGATAAGCGGGAGCAAATCCACAGAGTGCTGGAGGAGCATCATCTAGCGGTGGACAAAACGGTATTCTTAGGTGACATGACTCATGATGTGGAGACAGCACAGCATGGAGGGATCGGCTCCATTGCTTTACTGACTGGCTATCAAAGCCGTGAGCAGTTACTCTCCGTGACTCCTGATTATTTGATAAAAGATTTATCAGAACTGCGTCAGATTCTCGATACAACCCCAACCTCTCAGTGATAGACCTCATGTGCCCATCAGATAGTAATGATCAGATTTTTATCCGTGGTCTGAAGGTGGCCTGCCACATTGGTGTGCCAGATGAAGAGCGGGCGCAGAGCCAAGAGCTGTTGATTCATATTACGATGGCGCCTGTCATCTGTGCTGATGCGCCTCCGCTCAATGACGATATCGCCCGGACCATTGATTACCATGCGGTGGCTGTGAGGGTAGAGGCCATTGCTGTGGAGCGCCCGCGTAAGCTGATCGAGACTCTGTCTGAGGATATTGCCACGGCTGTCTTGGCGGAATTTCCCCTTGCTGCTATCACTGTGGAAATTGAGAAATTCATCCTGCCAAATACCCGTTGTGTGGGAGTAGTTACCACGCGGACAGCTTAATATTACCGATTGATTTTAAGGTAGGGTTTTTATCTCGTTTCTTTGGATGTTTCCTCTTGCCTCAAAAGAGCCTGGTCGCAAGGATGGTATCTAGTAAATCAGTTACCCAATTATGACTATCATCTCCTTCCTTAAAGTTTCTTTTCTTGGATTACTTGCGCTTTCTCAGCTGCAAGCTCAGACCATTGATTTTGCAGCACTCAAAACAACAGGAGGTGAAAAATCTTCCTCTTCCTTTGTGATGCTTGATCAGCAAGGCACCATTGCGACGGTGGTAGAGCTAGGCTCTGATGTTAACCAAGCCACTCTTGTGGTGGGAGAAAAAAAAGTCCCCCTCGCATTTGTCACCAATGATAGCGATAGCCGAGTGGCTATTTATAAACTCCCTGTTCAAGTGTGGGATGAGGTAGGTCAAGTTGCTGAATTAGGATCATCTACGGGGCTGACGCCATCTATGGATGTTTACTCATCGGCTACGGAGCGCAATGAGACAGCACGCGTTGTGGGTAAAATTCATCGTTTTCAAGGTAAGGTTCTGCCGTTGGCTGTTCTGCGGTTGAATCATAAGAAGGCTGCACCTCAGCCAGGTAGTGGAGTGTATGATCGTAAAGGAAAGCTCATCGGTCTAGTGCGCCAAGCGGTATTTGATGATTCCAAGAGTAGCTACTGTTTACCGATTGAGGTGGTGCAGCGTATCCTTATGGATAAGAAGCGTAACGAGCATGTTAGTCGCTGCTGGATTGGTATTATTATGGATGAGCTGGTAGCTGCGCCTATTATCGAAAGTGTGCGTCCAGATTCTCCGGCAAAAAAAGCAGGCCTCCAGAATGGAGATGTGATTCTTAGTATCGGAGGAGCAGAGGTGCGTGAATATGCGGAGGTAGTAGATGCCTTTTATTACCTGATCGCTGGTGAGCAGAAGAAATTTAAGGTGCTTCGCGGCACTGAGATTAAGGAGTTTATCATCACGCCAGAGGTTAGCCCTGGGAGGTAAATAGATGGGAAGAGAAAACTTGAGCAGGCGCACGGTGAGTTGTGTCTTTTTCTTCGTATTTGAAGTTTGGCATTTACGTCTTAGTAGATACATCTGCGTTTGCACCCATGTCATTTGAGTTCTCCAGTCTGAATCCTGCTCAATCCGATGCTGTTAATGCCTTAGACGGGCCTGTCCTCATCCTTGCTGGAGCGGGTACGGGTAAAACGCGCACTGTCACCTGCCGCATTTCTCATATGGTAGATCGCGGTATCCCTCCTGAGCAAATCCTTGCTGTGACCTTTACCAATAAGGCGGCTAGTGAGATGCGTGAGCGCGTGGGGGATATGGTGAGTAAGGCTGCGGCGAAGGAGATTACCGTCTGCACTTTTCACTCGCTCTGTGTGCGTATTCTCCGCACAGGGATTGATCGTTTAGGCTACAAAGACAACTTCACCATCTACTCAGGAAATGATCAAACAGGACTGATTAAACAAATTATTGTTAGGAAAGGTGGGGCTCAGGAAAAGATAGAACCTAGTCAGGTGATTTCCATGATTTCCAAGGCCAAGAATGCAGGGCTGGCATTTTCTGAGATGGATGATCCTTTTATTGCTGATGTCGCTCAGGCTTATAGCAATGAGCTGCGTGCTCAGAATGCGGTTGATTTTGATGATCTTCTTCTGTTAGCTGAACGGCTTCTCCGCGAGTTTCCTGATGTGAGAGACATCTGCCAGAAACGCTGGACACGCGTGACGGTGGACGAATTTCAGGATACAAATGGGCTCCAGATGCGGCTTCTTCAGCAGTTAGTAGGGGAGCCGTATCATGTCTGCGTTGTTGGGGATGATGATCAGAGCATCTATGGCTGGCGTGGTGCAGAAGTCGCTAATATTCTCCAGTTTGAGAAATTTTTCCCTAATCCCAAGGTGATCCGGCTGGAGTATAATTACCGGAGTTCGGATGCGATCATTCACACCGCGAACTCACTCATCGTGCATAACGCAGGCCGGCGCGAGAAGCAGCTGCGCTCTGTAAAACCTGGGGGTGAAAGTGTCAGGATTATTTCCATGCCTGGTGATGAGGAAGAGGCTGAGTTTATCGCACATGAAATTACCGATTTACATCGGGTAGAAAAAAAACCTCTCGAGGAAATAGCGATTCTCTTCCGGACGAACTCACAATGCCGTCACCTAGAAATGGCGCTCAGAGAGGAGCAGATTCCTTATCGGATGATCGGTGCGCAGAGTTTTTACGATAAACGTGAGGTGCGTGATATTTTAGCCTATCTACAGGTGCTGGCAAATCCAAGTGCTGATGTGCCACTGCTGAGGATTATGAATGCTCCACCACGAGGGATTGGGCAGGCAGCCGCTGTTATACTAACTGACTCTTCGCGCGAGCGTGGCGGAAGTGTCTGGGAATCAATGGGAGTGCCCGCTGAGGCTCTGTCTTCACGAGCGGGTAAATCGATCGCTGAATTTACGGAGTTGATCTTAAAATACCGCGAGCGAATGACTAATGGCTTGGAGGATATGGGTGAGGTGCTCCTTAGTCTGCTTGAAGAAATCGGCTATATTGAGTGGGTTAAGCGCAATAGTAAAAATGAGCAGGAAATGGACATGCGCCGAAGCAGCATTGATGATGTGGTGCAGCAGCTCAAAGATGCCTCGAAAAAAGGGCTAACCCTGCAAAAATTCCTCGATAAATCCGCTTTAGCACGTGATCGTGATGATGATCAAGACATTGACAAACAGCGCGGTGTCACCCTGATCACCCTGCATGCTTCCAAAGGCTTGGAATATCCCGTTGTCTATCTCGTAGGCCTTGAAGAAGGTATTCTGCCGCATAAAAGAAGTATTGAGGAAGGAACTACGGATGAGGAACGCCGTCTTCTCTACGTAGGGATTACCCGTGCACAGGATAAGCTCACGCTCACTTGGTGCTCAGTACGCACGAAGTGGGGGCAGGAACATGCCGGCGAGGCTAGTAAGTTTCTCATGGAGTTAGATGATAAATACGTCGAGCACATGGACTACGATGATATCATGGGCGAGGAGGCATCTGAGGAAGACCTCTCGAATTTCTTTGCCAATATGCGTGGGGAGTAAAGTGCTTGAAAAATACGTCTTCGCTCCTTACATCGGTGCTATGGATTCTTTTACGATTAAGATTTTCCTCTACGAAGTGGAGCCTCTGATTTGGCGCCGCTGCACCGTTCCGGCTGCCACCACCTTTGCGGAATTACACCAGATCATTCAGAAGGCGATGGGCTGGAATGATGAACAGGCACATCAGTTCCGCTGGGGGAAAGGGAAGCGGCTCACTCATGTGATTGCGGATACTCAAGAGCAGGTCGCGCCTCAAGATGATTTTCAAGATGAAAACGAAGTTACCCTTGCTGGCTTTGTAGGCCGACGAAAGTTACCGCTGCGCTTGATGTATCGGTATGACTTTTTTGATGACTGGACACACGAGCTAGTTATCGAAGAAAAAACTGACACTGAAGCGCCAAAAATGTTAGCTGGTGAACGTGCCTGTCCACCAGAAGATTGTGGAGGCTCCTTTGGCTACAAAGAATGTTTAGAGGGCTTTGCTGAGTGGATGGATGATGACTATGATCCTGAAGCTTTTGACCCAAGTGATATCGAGCTATGACTCCAGCAGATGTCATTGACTACTGCCTAGCTAAAAAGGGAGTGGAGGAATCCAGTCCCTTCGGGCCAGAAGTCCTAGTTTACAAGGTGATGGGGAAAATGTTTGCCCTCATAGATCCCGATGAATACCCAGCTTTTGTTAATTTAAAATGTGATCCTGATCGCGCTCTTGAGCTGCGTGATGAACATGAAGCAGTCCGTCCTGGCTATCACATGAGTAAAAAGCACTGGAACAGCGTTTACTTGGACGGCACGCTATCTGATATCCTTATCCATGAGCTGATCGATCATTCTTATGATCTCGTGGTCAAAGCTTTGAAGAAATCAGACCGTGAGAAGTTAGTCTGATAGAAAACTCTAGTTACTTCACCTTAAGAAGTCTTTTTTGAGCTGCTGTTTGTTTTTCAGCGATTTTCTGAATTCTGATGGCTTGTTGGTTATAGTTCTCAAGAGCGATATTGTCTTCAAAGTCGAGCGCTCCAGCGGTTGCGTTCCACTGCCACTTACCAAGGTGTTTTTTAAGAATCGCGTGTTGTTTGAAAATGGCATCGCATAGCTGGTCATCCATTTGACGAACAAGGAGTAAATCCGCTTTGTTTGCACCTATGCTGCTTTGTGCTCCTCGGATGAATTCGTTAATATAGGATTCTTTGAGCCCTTCTTTTTCTAAATTGATACGCAGTTGGGCTATCCAACCAGATTTGATTTTAGCAGTGAGTTCGGCGTTTGCTTCTTGGTAGTTCTTCACCTTGACTGATTGTTCGTCAATGTCTTCAGGTGTTTTGATGGTTGCGTAATTGGTGGCTTGTTCCAGCCCTTGTTGTAGAGAGCTCAACTTAGCCATGTCTTGTTGTAGGCCTTCCATGAATACGCGCATGACCTTGGCTCCCTTTGCTTCATCACCTGTGGACGCGGCTTCAAGTTTTCTAGTAGCTTCAATCGTGCTATTCATGACGGAAGGGTTATTGCTGATTCCTCCTGTTGATTCCAGCTCCTTGGCTTGCTGTCTGTTCATTTCCTCCGCAGCTTTTTGGAGATCCTCTATGGCATTTTTCTCTTGTTCCTTTTGCTTGATAGACTTGGTGTCTTTACAGCTAGTAGAAACAAGTAGTGAAAAAATAATTGTGGGAATGGATAATAGTAGTGAGTGTTTCATAACGTGAAAAGATTGGTTAATCCCTGCGGCGAGTGACCATAAATTCATTGCCGTCAGGATCAATGCACATGGCGAGGTGAAGTGGGTCTTCGGGGGTGTCAGTAGGCTCGCGTGTTAGGCTGCCACCGTGTTCTTTGAGTTTGCTGATCGCTGTGTGGATATCATCGACTTGGAAGCTGAGCCCTGTCCAGGTGCGTTTACCTTCGCCGCCACCGTGAATACCGATGGTAGCTCCAGCGATGACGATTTCGCTCCATACCTCAGATGCGAAGCTGATTTCGCCGCCAAAGAGATCACGGTAGAAGTGGAGGCAGCGTTCCCAATCAGCTGCCCAGAGAGCGTATTTTACTTTTTGAACTTTCATATTTTATGGTTAGATTGGGGCGAGTAGATTGCCGAGTGTTTCTTGATCAATTTTGAGTTGGTTAGTCTTTTCACTCAGGAGAGCATCTACAAGCTGGGCTTTTTGCTGTTGGAGTTCAAGGATACGTTCTTCGATGGAGCCTTCTGTAATCAGTTTGTGGACAAAAACGGGTTTATCTTGACCGATTCTGTAGGCTCGATCGGTAGCTTGATTTTCTGCCGCTGGGTTCCACCATGGATCGTAGTGAATGACGGTGTCTGCAGCGGTGAGATTGAGTCCTGTGCCACCTGCTTTGAGTGAGATCAGAAAGATCTCTGTCTCACCATGCTGGAATGTATCGACTTCTTGTTGCCTGTTTTTTGTTTTACCAGTGATTTTTGAAAAAGGGATATTTTGGGAGCGGATGTGGTCCTCGATGAGGCCGAGCATGGTGGTGAAACTTGAAAAAATAAGGATGCGTCGGCCTTCTGATAGGAGAGTAGGGAGAAGGTCTTTGGTGAGGAAATTGAGCTTGGCCGATTCTTTAATCCCTTGTGCTGCGGAGAGCTTGAGAAGCTGAGGGTGGCAGCAGATTTGGCGGAGCTTGAGCAGGGCATCGAGGACAATGATCTGTGATTTAGCGAGGCCTTTGGTGGCGATGGCATCTCTAATGCGGCTGTCCATGGCAGCGCGGACAGTTTCGTAAATATCTACTTGGGCTGGGAGAAGAGGGATTTTATGAAGGATTTCTGTTTTTGGTGGGAGTTCCGTAGCGACTGCCTCTTTTGTTCGTCGCAGGATGAGGGGGGCGATGCGTGAGTTGAGGTTAAGCTGGGCGGTTGTGTCCTGGTGTTTTTCAATTGGGGTACGGAAATGTTTACGGAATGCATCTGATGAGCCGAGTAGGCCGGGCATGAGAAAGCGCATTTGTGACCAGAGTTCACCAAGGTGGTTTTCCATGGGGGTTCCTGAGAGGGCGATGCGGTGGTTGGCCTTAATTTGGCAGACGTGTTGCGAGATCTTGGCAGCGGGGTTTTTTATATATTGGGCTTCATCGAGGATACAGAGGTGGTAGTCGTGTTCGAGGAGTTCTTTGTGATCGCGATTGAAGAGTGCGTATGATGTAACGATGAGTCCGTGATCAGGGATGGAGGGGAATTTTTCTTTCCGCTCTGGTCCGTGTAGCAACAATGTTGTTAGCTTGGGGGTAAATTTTTTGGCCTCGTTGATCCAGTTATTGGTAACGGAGGTGGGTGCGAGGACGAGAGTGGGTTTCTTTTTTGCGTAGCGGTTACTTACTTCTGCTTGGATGTGGGCGAGTGCTTGCACTGTTTTTCCAAGGCCCATATCATCTGCTAAAATACCATGGAGTGAGTGGCGTGCGAGGAACTGCATCCAGTGAAAGCCCTCCATCTGGTAGTCACGGAGGTTGGCTTTAAAGGTTTTGGGTAGGCTGGGCTTAGGCAGGCTGGTGATATTCTTGAGATTATTACCGAGCTTTTTGAGATCACGGATGGTTTTGGTTCCATCCATTTCGAGCGAATCTGCTAGGGTGGCTGCTTGGATGGTATGGAGGGGCTCGGAGGGGGCTTTATCACCAAAGAGCTGGTGGATGGATTGTGCGAGGGTGAGGAGCTTGAGAGTGGGGAAGGAAAGGTAGATGTTGGGATTTTCAGGATCAGCTAAGATGGTCTGATCGCTAGGGGTGGTGTTTTCTATGAGGGTGTCAATTTTTTCAAAATCGAGAGTTTGGATGTAGTTTGAAAGTAAGGGTAGGAGGGGTTGTCTATCGCCTGTAGGTGTTAGGTAAGAGGCGGAGAACTCAAACCAATCTATACCGTGATCTGGTGATTCTGTTAGTCCTGTTTCGAGATGGCTATCAGCTATGGTATGGATTTCTACCTTGGCAGATTCTGCAATGGTGATTTCCCAGCCTTGCTCAGATAGTATGGGAGCGATCTGGGTGATGAAGAGAGCGGTTTGTTGATCTCTGATTTCGGTAGGTGTATTGGGTAGGTAGTGATGCTGATGTGAGCGCGGAGTATTCGGGAGAATGTGGCTGGCTTTTACGAATTTATGCTGGTTGGTGAGCTCTTCGGTATATTGAAGCTCTGCGGTGAGGTTGCGCGGGATTTCGTAAATTGTATTATCTTTTGTCGCGAAAAATGAGCTATCCTCCTGAGTTGGTTCTGCCGTGGTGATGGGCTTGGTGCTGTGGCTGTGATAACGGAATGTGAGTGCAGCGGAGATGGGGTTTTCAGAAATGTCATCCACAGAGAGGTTGACGCGCTCAAGGCGGAGCTGTGGTATGGGGGCTGTGGGGTCTAACGAGATAGTTTCTGTCGGTTTGAGCGTGGGTAGAGAACTTTTTTTCTGAAGAGTGATCGCTGATTGGGTAATTTTTTCTGCTGGTATACTGGGGCCTTCTTTCCAGAGTGTTAGGAATTCAGTTGAGTAAGAGGAGGTCTCTAAAGGGTGTAGGCTGCATCTTGCTTCATCTGAGTGAGGGATAGCTACGTAGGATGGCTCTGTGGGGCAGATGAGGTGCTGGCCGTGGAGTGGTGGTGCGAAGGATGGGAATGTAGACCCGTCTTCGGATTTTTCCCAGATGGGCTGCGGATGAATAGGATCTTTGAGCTCAATGGGGAGGGGGGGATGGTCAGAGCTGATGTAATAGAGACGGTTGGTGGGGATGATTTGCGTGAGTAGAGATGTTGCCTGAGTTCCTTCAAGTTTGATGGCGCCATATGTGTACTGGAGGCGAACGAGTTGGTGGTAAATCATGCAGATGGGTATATCATCTTTATGCATATATTGCGGAGGCCTGTAGGGGTCTGCAGTAGCAATTTTATGATGATCGATACGCAGTTCACCGTTCTTTAATTGTCTAGCGGTGTGTAAGCTGAGCTTTGGTGTTGGATCGTATAATGCCTGAGAGGGCTGGATGCAGTAGGCGAGAAAATTAGTGGGGGATTGAGTCGTTTTTTTCGCCTCTGTGTGGCTTTTCTTTTCTGATCGTTGTAGCTGATTTAGCCAGTGGTCAAAGTGTGATTGATCGAAATGTGGTGAGTTTTTTTGGTCAGCACTTGAGAGTGCTGTTTCAAGTATTTGGAGGGCTGCGGCAGAATGTTTGCACTCGTATCCCACTGGGCATGTACACTCTTCCTCAAAGAACCACTCACCTGAGGGAGTTTTATCAAAAACGATATTTACATGGTAGGTTTCGCTATAGCTACCTAGGAATTTTGCGTTGATTTCGAAGACTCCCTGAGAGTTGGCTATTTCTCCAAAAATATAGGCAGGGGGAGCAAGATACTTTTTTGACCGATGAAGCGTTTTTTTTGAAAAAGCATTACGCCAAACTGAACGCGTGAATTTGCCAGTGAAATCTGGGTAGATTTGAAGTTGTTCAGTATTTATCATACCTAAATAGAATGTAAACTAGATGGGGTGGGATTTAGCTTCTTTCTAACGTCCATAGATTTTTAGTTGGCGACGATGTTTACCAGGCGTCCTGGGACGACGATGATTTTGCGAATTGTTTTCCCTTCAGTGTGCTGCTGTACATTGCTGTCTTCTTGCGCGAGGGTTTCTATGTCTTCCTTGGAGGCATCTTTGCCTACGGTGATTTTACCACGCAGCTTGCCGTTGACTTGCACAACGATTTCTACCTCGTCTTCAACGAGGAAATCTTCGTTGAATGACGGCCACTTTCGATCTGATAGGATGCGATCACTTGAGCACTTTGCGCTGCTAAAGTTAGCAGCAAGATGCTCGTGGATTTCCTCCGTGATGTGAGGTGCAAATGGATTTAGGCACTTGAGTAAATCCCTCAGTAGAACGGCGGGTAGCTTCTCGGCAGAGGTGAAGGCATTAGTGCAGACCATCATCTGTGAGATGGCTGTATTGAAGGAGAGTTTCTCGATGTCATCACTGACTTTTTTGATTGTTTCGTGGAGAACCTTGAGGAGAGCTTTATCGGTAGGGTCATCATTTGTTAGCTTGCTAGAGGTGACCCACTCGCCTTCTTGGTTTTGTTCGAATGCGAGGCGCCAGACACGTGCGAGGAAGCGGGAGACACCTTCTACACCTTTCATTTGCCATGGTTTTACTTGTTCGAGAGGGCCCATAAACATTTCATAAAGGCGCAGGGCATCTGCTCCGTATTCGCTAACAACATCGTCTGGGTTGACGACGTTGCCTAATGATTTGGACATTTTTTGTCCGTCTTCCCCGAGGATGAGACCTTGGTTCACTAGCTTCTGGAAGGGCTCAATGGTGGAGACGTGGCCGAGATCGTGGAGGACTTTGTGCCAAAAACGGGCGTAAAGTAAATGAAGCACTGCGTGCTCGGTGCCGCCGACGTAGAGGTCGATCATGCCGTTACCTTCGTTACCACTCCAGTATTCTTCGGCTTCTTTTGAGATGAAGCGATCGGTATTACCTGGATCACAGTAGCGCATGTAGTACCAGCATGAGCCTGCCCACTGGGGCATGGTGTTGGTTTCACGTTTGGCGGTTTCTGAGTAGTTAATCCAATCAGTGGCTTTGGCTAGTGGGCCTTCTGGAGAGCCGGTGGGTTTGAAATCGTCCATCTCAGGCTGGAGCACAGGAAGTTCTGATTCTGGCACAGGTTTGTGATTTCCATCTTCCCAGAGGATGGGGAATGGCTCACCCCAGTAGCGTTGGCGTGAGAAGAGCCAATCGCGGAGTTTGTAGTTTACCTTGAAGGTGCCTTTGTTGTTTTCGATCAGCCATTGGATAATGGCTTTTTTGGCATCTTTGGTTTTCATGCCATCGAGGAAGCCGGAGTTGATAGCTTTGCCGCTACCGGTGAATCCTTGCCAGTCTTCTTTGCCGTTAGGTTGCACTACTTGTAGGATAGGGAGATCAAATTTAGTGGCAAATTCGAAGTCACGGGTGTCATGTGCAGGAACCGCCATGATGGCTCCGGTGCCGTAGCCCATCATGACATAATCGGCGATCCATACGGGGATCTGTTCACCGTTGACAGGATTAGTGGCGGTGGCTCCGGTGAAGATACCGGATTTATTTTTGTTAAGATCACCGCGCTCGAGATCGGACTTGGAAGCGCAGGTTTGAATGTATGCTTCGACAGCTTGTTTCTGCTCAGGGGATGTGATTTCTGAAACCAATGGGTGCTCGGGAGCTAGCACCATGTAGGTAGCGCCAAAGAGGGTGTCAGGGCGGGTGGTAAATACGGTGACTTCGTGTCCTTGAAGATCAAAAATAACCTCTGCTCCGGTGGATTTACCGATCCAGTTTTTCTGAAGGAGTTTGATGGATTCTGGCCAGTCGAGATCATCGAGTTCGTTGATGAGGCGTTCAGCATATTTGGTGATCCGGAGCATCCACTGGCGCAGTGGGCGGCGTTCGACGGTTTCTCCCTTGGCTTTCCATTCTTCAATTTCCTCATTGGCGAGTACGGTGCCCATGGAGGGGGACCAGTTTACGGGTGCTTCGTGGATGAAAGCGAGACGCACTTCATTGATCTGCTCAGGGGTCCAGCCTTTGGCTTCTAGTTCACTAACAGGAGCCGCTTTTTGGGTTTCTTCATTGAAGTAAGAACCGTAGAGTTGGAGGAAAATCCACTGCGTCCAGCGAACGTAATTGGGATCGGTGGTGTTAATTTCACGATTCCAATCATAGCCAAATCCGAGTGATTTTAGCTGACGGCGAAAGTTGTCTACGTTGGCCTCTGTGGTGATCCTTGGGTGCTGGCCGGTTTTGATCGCATACTGTTCAGCAGGAAGGCCAAATGCGTCCCACCCCATTGGGTGGAGCACATTGTGATTATTCATTTTTTTATATCGACCGAGAATATCGGTAGCGGTGTATCCCTCTGGGTGGCCAACGTGTAGTCCTGCGCCAGATGGGTAGGGGAACATATCCAAGATGAAATACTTTGGTTTGCTAGGATCAAAATCTTTATCGCCAGGGTTGGGGGTGCGGAATGTCTGTGCAGCATCCCAGCGGTCTTGCCATTTGGCTTCAAATTGGTCGAAGGGGAAAGGTTTACGTTGATCGGACATCAGGGTAGTGGGTGGTAATAGTTGGAAAGGAGCGCAAACTGGGCGTGGGGGCTGGAGATAAGGGATTTTCTTAGGAAAGAAAAGCAAAACCCCGGGGCTATGGATTCTCTTCAATCTGTGACGAGTGATGTAGATTTCAGCTGTATTCAAAAGTGAGGCTTAAAACTTTGACCTCACTGGTAAAAACAACGCCACGCTCTACACCTTGATAGAGAACGGCAAAGCAGAAGATCTTAATTCACGGGAATACCTAGAATATGTTCTAGCACACCTCGGCAGCTCCACCGCCACCGAGCTAACACCCCGCAAAGTAGCCCAACTTTGGGGGAATCCAAGCAAGCAGCATAGTCCTCTTTTAAGAAACTTACGGATATGCCTAGCTATGAAGATCTATTTTTTTCCCGAGTCAGGAGGTGAAAATACCCGCTCTTGGGGATGCAAAAGCGGGTGGGGGAATAAGGGATGCCGTCTGCCTTTATTTGATGTTCTTTTTCAGATAGTTTTTGGCTTGGTTAGCTTTTTTAGCTACTTCCTTATCTTTATCTTTTAGGTAGGGCTCAAGTATATTTAAAGCCCATTTATTTTTTTGCTGCGCCATGCCATTGATGACTTTAGTTTTTTCATACTGAGTGGTTGCGATTTTTGATAGAGATTCCCAAAGTTGGTTAATGTCGCGTAGCTTGTTTGGGCGCGGTTTGATGAGGAATGAATAAGCTGCATCAAATGCTCTTTTGCGAAGTTTGTCGTCCTGGGTGCTATCAACGAAGTTGGTGAGGGTTTCAAACTCGGAAGCATCTGCCCATTGCCCAAGGGCGGTGATGGCAGCATTCTGGAGTGCTGCATCATTAGAGGCTACGGCTGACCTGACAACTTCGGCTGCTTCGGGGCCTCCCGCGGTGCCTGCTAGACGTAACATGGTGTATTTGGTGTCGTTATTCAGCGCTGTCTCGTAGGCTCCTACAATAGGGGTGGTGAATTGGCTTTTGTTCTCAGCCTGGTTGATAAGCTCGGCAGCAGCTCTCTCAGCAGCATTACGGATAGAGGATGAGTCTGTATCCTTAATGAGGCTTAAAAAATCATCAATAAACTCATTTGCAGGTGCACCAGTGGCTGATGCTCTGGCGGCATCAATGGCAGCGGCAGCGGCGGTCCCTTCCGAGGATGACTTGGCAAACGCTAGCAAAGGTTCGATATTTGAAACATCTTTACGGCGTGTTATGACGGCAGTAAATATATCTTTACGAATATTTTCAGAGCATTTAGCTGTCGTAACATGATCGATGATGACTGAGTTAGCATCATAGCCTCCTTCAGCTTTGGCATAGGCGAGAACCTTTAGGACGAGAGGGCGTTGCTGATTTTTTTCTACACTGGTGGCACGATTCAAAATGCCCTTGAGCTCATCTTCGGTGAGGTGAATCCCATCACGAAGGGTGCCTTGGTCATCCAAAGCTTTAGCTTCCACCATCACGGCATTAATGCGTTTGATTTTTTTCCTATCGCTCATAATGCTCGTTCCTACAAAGCCAATGATTAAGAGTACTGCTAGAAGTACAGCGATGATTGCTATCTTGGCTCCTTGTGGTAGACTTTTTTTACTCTTAGGAGTGATAGCTGGTTGGGGCGCCTCTTGTGTTGTAGCATCAGCCTGTTCTGTAGTTGTGGCTGTTGCTGTGGAAGCCACAGGGGCAGGGGTAGTTACAGGGGTAGGGGCGGTTACAGGGGCAGTGGTGGTTACAGGTTGTGCAGGAATGGTTGCGGTCTGTAGGCTAGTGTTTGTTTGGGAGAGTTGTTGCACTTGAGTGTGCGGGCTGACTTTACCGTCCTGTGGTGGGGCGATTGGCTGCGGTGCAGTTTGGGGGTTGACGGTATTGACTGTCTGAGCGGCAGTGGCAACGTTCTGAGCTGATGGTGTTACCTCCGTTACTGGCTGGGTGGCAGGAGTTGGAGTATTACCAGGGAAAATAAGTTTGGGGGCTCCTGGATCAGGCTGTTGTGCCCCAGGGGCGCTCAGGTTGATAGGTTGCGTGGATTGTTTATCGAGGAGAAGGAACCGTTCTAATGCTGTGCGTGCATCGGCAGGTCTGTCATCCATATTACGTTCAATGTGCCACATGATCCAGTCCGCTCCCCACTGAGGGATGTCTGGGCGTAATTCGTGAAGTGGTGTGACATGGTGTTGCAGATGGCTAGCCATGACTGCGGCAGCTGTTTCGCCATTAAACGGATAGACACCAGTGAGTGCGAAATAGAAGAGGCAGCCGAGAGCATACATATCTGTACACTTATCCAATGGTATACGCTCAAACTGCTCTGGTGCCATAAAGAAAATAGAGCCAAAGACGGCATCGCCATGATCAATGGTCTGGAGCGATGGTGTGGCAGAAAATTTCGCTAATCCAAAGTCCACAATCTTCACTTGGAATTTCCCTGAGGGCAACCAGCAGACCATCAAATTACTGGGCTTTAAATCGCGGTGCACGAGATCGAGGTCTTGGGCAGCAATGAGAGCCTCTTGGCTCTGGAGGGCGATTTCACGAAGGTCATCCCACGTTAAGGTGCCTCGCTCCACCATTTCATCGAGAGTTTTACCATGAATGAGCTCCATGACAACGTATGGGCCATCATTGTCCACGCCAGCATCATATACGGTAACAATATGTGGATGCTGTACGGACGAGAGGGCCGTGGCCTCTTTAAGCAGCTGGGTAGTAGCCTCATCTTGACTTTCATAGCCGCCGTCTGCAAGCACACGCTTGATGGCCACTTCACGATTTAGTTGAGTGTCTAGTGCTTTGTAAACAACACCTACTCCACCTTGTCCTAGTTTTTCTCTGATCTCGTAGCGTTCGTCGCTCATAATATAAAAATATAGGAGCGAAGTATCGGCGAAATTAGTTTTGGTGCAATGATCAAATTTGTTAATTACTATCAATTGGACGCTCGGGCGGAATTACCATTTTAGCATGTGTCTCATTCAAGTTTCAGTTGCGCACAGAGGAAGGCTGGGAGATAGTTCGCCGTAATGAGCGACAAGAAAGATAAAGAGATTCCTGATCCAGATGATCTTCAGAAGATGATTCAAGATATGTTTGGGAAGTTTGGTGGTGGTGCGGCAATGTCATTTCCTGATTTTGCCCAGCATGGTGCTGCCACAGATGAGGAAGGCTCTGAAGATACGCCGATGGATATAGACCGTGCGGATGCCATTTTTGATTTTAGCTATAAACCACGTGATATTAAATCCTACCTAGATCGTTTTGTGATCCGTCAGGATGAGGCGAAAAAGGCGTTATCCATCGCAGTGTGTGATCATTACAATCATGCTAAATACATGCGTGGGCTAGAGCAGGAGCATGGGAAAATTCCTGAGGGTATTGAGTATCAAAAGCAGAATGTCATTGTGGTAGGTCCCACTGGAGTTGGTAAGACGTATCTTATTAAACACATTGCAGAAATGATTGGGGTTCCTTTTGTTAAGGCAGATGCTACGAAGTTCTCTGAAACTGGGTATGTGGGAGGAGACGTGGATGATCTTGTTAGGGAGCTAGTGCAGAAGGCAGATGGTAATGTTGATCTGGCGGAGTATGGGATCGTTTACATCGATGAAATTGATAAGCTAGCTGGTTCTGGC
The DNA here is from genome assembly GCA_937969495.1 of uncultured Verrucomicrobiales bacterium. Taxonomy (GTDB): domain Bacteria; phylum Verrucomicrobiota; class Verrucomicrobiia; order Verrucomicrobiales; family Akkermansiaceae; genus Oceaniferula. The sequence goes on from CALBVY010000014.1 coordinate 23,920, forward strand.
GGAAACATGGGGCGTGATGTGAGTGGCCGTGGTGTGCAGACCACTCTCCTTAAGCTGATGGAAGAAACGGAGGTGGCTGCTAGAAATCCTAATGATATGAAAGGCCAGATGATGGCGATGATGGATTTTCAAAATGGTAAAGGTGCGGGGAAAGAGACCATAAATACGCGCCATATTTTATTTATTGTGAGTGGGGCATTTTCTGGGTTGGAGAAGGTTATTCAGCGCCGTCTCCGCAGCGGCCAAATTGGCTTTGGTGCCGAGGTGGTGGATCCTAATGATAGTGAACTGTTCAGTGAAGCGAGTACGCAGGATTATATTGATTTTGGTTTTGAAGCAGAGTTCATTGGCCGCCTGCCAGTGCGCGTGGTGTGTGATAAGTTAGAAGCAAAAGACTTTGTTGATATTATGAAAAACTCTGAGGGCAGCTTGCTAAGGCAATATGAGCGAGAGTTTTCTGCATATGGTATTCAAGCAAAATTTGAGGATTCAGCGATCGAGCGTATTGCCGCGCGTGCGGAGTCTGAGAATACAGGAGCACGCGCCCTGATGACGGTGTGTGAGAGTATGCTGAGAGATTTCAAATTTGAGCTTCCTGGTACCGCAGTGAGTGAGCTGAGTATCGATGCTGAACTTATTGATAACCGTGAGCAGGTATTGACCAAATACCGTGAGCTTGGGCAGCGAGTGAATGTAGCGAAGGCGCGTGAGGAGGCAGATATTTACTGTCGTGAATTTAATGATCGGCATCAGATCCAGATTGATCTCACCGATGACGCTGTGAACAAGTTAGCGGAAGAGGCTCTATCACAGGGGAGAAGTGTGCTGCAAATCAGTCAGCAAAGGTTTAAGGATCTGCAGTTTGGGTTAAAGTTGATTCAGAAAAATACTGGGCAGGGAGAATTTGAGCTTGGGGTGGATGCTGTGGAAGATGCAGACAAGTTCTTGAGTGATCGCGTAGTTCAGTCTTATAGTGACGCCGCAGCAGTGAAGCAAGCTGCACGGGCTAAGTGCGATAGTGATTCCGATGATGATCTATCTAAATAATAGATTCAAAGTGGTCTTGTAGTCTGGGTTTTTGCTGTCTATGCAATCTACACCTATGGCTCTAAATCGTCACAAACACTCTACTACAGCGGGCAGCTTGGAAGTTTCCACGTTACTGTGCGGCACACTTGGTCTGCTGGTCTCTGGGGTGTTGTATTGGATTGGTTTATTAGGAAAAGGGGACCTTGGAGTATTTCACTTACTAAGTCAGCCAGTGTTCCAAGGGGCTGTGCCTAGCCAGCTGAGTGCGCCGATCCTTTTTTTATTAACTGCTGTGTTTTGTTTTGGCTTGGCCTTTGCTGTGTTGGATTCCCCGGGTGCTTGGCGCAGGGTAGTGCTTGGTTTGACATTGCTCGTGCTGGTGATTGCGATGGTTCCTACGCTTGCTGTTTGGGATATTTATTTCCCCCCGATGATGTGTCTGGTAGGTGTTTTCTGGACTTGGTTTGTGGGTATGATTTATGCCGGTCATCATTCAATGCCGTGTGATCAGGTATCATCGTTAGAGCCGCTTGCCGAGACGGGGATACCAATCCAGGATTCTAACATCGAAGTAGTGGAGAGGAAAGCTGACGAAGAACCAGAAAAGACACAGGTGGATTTGGAAGCAAAGTATCAACCTAATCCCTCATCAAACAATGGCCAGAGCTGACTATCCTCAACCAGTGGTGGAACTCATCGCCGAGCTTAAGAGGCTGCCTGGGATTGGGCCGCGGAGTGCTGAGCGTATTGCTGTATGGCTTTTGCAGAACGAGAAGGCGAATCCTCAAGAGCTTTCCGAAAGTTTATTGAGCGCTAAAGAACAGGTGACTTCCTGTGAAGTCTGCGGATTTTTTGCAAGTGATCATGGCTGTAGTGTCTGTGATGACTCTAGCCGGGACGTACAGAAGCTATGTGTGGTAGAGCAAGCTACTGATGTCTTACCACTTGAGCGATCTGGTTCCTTTGGTGGGTTCTATCATTGCCTAGGAGGTAAACTATCACCACTGGATCACATTGGCCCAGAAGAGCTACGTATTACCCCTTTATTACGCAGGGTAGAAAAGTCGCCAGGTATGGAGGTCATTCTTGCGCTTGGTGCAGATGTTGAAGGAGAGGCTACGGCGAATTATCTAGCGGAAGCACTGGCATCACGTGATTGCCGGATCACGCGGATTGCACAGGGTCTCCCTGCTGGTGGAGGGTTAGATCATGCTGATGAGCTTACGCTGATGCGTGCGATGCAGGGGAGGAGGTGACTTTTTGACGTCTATTTGCGGTTTACAAATAGAGAAAGCGTGGTTGATTTCATCACCGTATGCCGCAGCAAGAAATTAATTTCAGGAGTAGATTGGCCGCTTGGATTAATAGCGGCAAGGTGCAGTGGTTTATTATTAGCGTCATCATTCTTAATGGCGTCATTCTAGGTCTTGAGACGAGTGCCACGCTTATGGCTAGCTATGGAGGGTTACTTCTCGCTCTGGATAAAATTTGTCTGATTATTTTTATTATTGAGATTGCACTTAAGTTCTATGCTCTTCGTCTATCGTTCTGGCGTGATTGGTGGAATATTTTTGATCTATTGGTAGTGGGTGTAGCCCTAGTTCCAGGTTCTGGGGCACTTGCGGTGTTGCGTTCGTTACGTGTTTTGCGGGTACTGCGTCTGATGACTGTGGTGCCCAGCTTGCGTAAGGTGGTGGAAGCATTTCTGCACTCCATTCCAGGGTTGGTTAGTGTGGTGGCGGTGATGGCGGTCTTTTTCTATACCTCAGCGGTATTGGCTACTAAGCTCTTTGGCGGGACGCACCCTCAGTGGTTTGGTAGTGTGGGAGAAAGTCTCTACACACTTTTTCAAATCATGACGCTAGAGAGCTGGTCGATGGGAATTGTGCGTCCTGTTATGGAGGTGCACTCAATGGCGTGGTTGTTTTTTGTGCCTTTTATCATGATCGCTACCTTTACGATCTTGAACCTTTTTATTGGTATCATCGTTTCTACGATGACCGAGCTCTCATTGGTGCCGGATGTGGAAAAAGAAAACCAGGAGACCTTGGAATTACTCTCTCGTATTGAAGAAGACCTTTCCGAGCTTAAAAGAAGGCTCTGAAATCTATTAGTCTTTTGCTGCTTTTGGATCGAGAGCATCTCGTAGTCCGTCGCCAAGGAAGTTTAGAGCGAGGAGAGTGAGAGAGAAAAGAACGGAAGGTACGATCAGTAGCCTAGGTTGTGTTTCCATGTAATTAGAACCTTCTTGGAGTAAGATGCCCCATGAGCTGTTAGGTGATTGGACACCGAGTCCGAGGTAGGAAAGGGTGGCTTCAGCAAGGATGAAACCTGGTACGGTGAGGGTGGCGTAAACAATAATAGGCCCAAGCATATTGGGTAAGATATGGCGTAGCATAATGATGCGGTGTGGTAGTCCAAGGGAGCGGGCAGCTTCGATAAACTCGAGCTTTTTGATCGAGAGTGCTTGTGCTCGGGTGATGCGTGCCATGGTCAGCCAGCCGATGGTGCCGATAGCGACGAATAGGGGGACGAGATTGGCATACTTAGCAACGAACTCGGAGTCCCAGCCCCAGTCTTGAATAAGAAATACGGAGGCTTCCTTGGCGTAAGCTGAGAAGAGTAACGAGATGAGGATGACGATGACCAAGAAGGGAAGGCCGTAGAGAATATCAACGGTACGCATCATCAGGCTATCTGTGCGCCCACCGATGTATCCAGAGAGAGCTCCGTATGTGATGCCTATCATGCCGGCTATCGTGGTAGAAACAAGACCCACGAGGATTGAAATTTGGCCTCCGTAGAGGAGACGTGCTAGCAGATCGCGGCCAACTTGATCTGTGCCTAATAGGTGACTACCGGATGGGGCGCTGAATTTATTTTCCAGATTTTGATAGTTGGGCGGCTTAAACCAGTGATCGTTATATTGTAGTGTGCGGTTTTCCGTTTCACTCAAGTTCGGATCATCTGGAGCAGTTAGCTGTCCAACGAATGGAATGAGAAAGCAGGAGGCGATGACTAGCAAAACAAAAAAGAGCGAGGCAGTAGCCATGCTATTTTTGCGTAAGCGCATCCATGCGTCATGCCAGAGTGATGATCCTTTGCTTGCCATTATGAGAGAGAGTTAGAATGTTGAGGGTGAAATTAGGTTAGCTGGTTTCGCGGAGGCGAGGGTTGATCGCTACGAGGGCGATATCAGCAGCTATGTTGCCAATAACAATGAGGACGCCGAGGACGATGACTACTCCTTGGAGGAGGAAGAAGTCACGTTCTTTGGTGGCATTGACGAAGTGCTGTCCCATACCTGGTATTTGGAAGATTGTTTCCACGATGAATGAACCCGTGATGAGCATAGCAAAGGCAGGGCCGACGTAAGCAATGGCGGGGATAATGCCGCCACGGAGTGCGTGTTTGAGGATGATTTTTAACGCAGGTACGCCTTTGGCTTTGGCAGTGCGGATAAAGTCTTGGTTGAGCACATCGAGCATACCTCCACGCGTGATACGTGCAAGATAGGCCGCGGTGGCGAGGCCAAGGGTGAGGGCGGGTAGGAACCAATCTAGAGCGCCACCCCAGCCAGCTACTTTAAGAAATGGGATATTGCCGGCGATACCTGAGGCTAAGACAGGTGCGAGCACAAAAGAAGGCACGGAAATACCCAGCATAGCGAGAATCATGGTGCCGTAGTCGATCAGTGAATTTTTCTTGAGTGCGGACAGGATACCCGCGGGTACACCTACGCAGACGGCGATGATGATACCGGCGATCCCTAAGATGGCAGAGGCGGGGAAAGAGGACTTGATAATTTTCGTTACTGGCTGCTCGCGGGTGATGGAGATGCCCATTTCACCCTGAGCTAATGTTTTGAGATACGCGGTGAACTGTACTAGGTTGGATTCATTGAGCTTAAAGCGTTTTTCGTTTTGTTCTTTAATGTGTGGAGGGAGAGCCTTATCAGAGGTGAAGGGGTCACCAGGCATTAGGCGGATGAGGACAAACGTTAGAGCCAGCAGCAAGAAAACAACAATACAGCCTTGGCCAAGACGAGAAAGAATAGTGGAGAGCATGATGGGTGCCGGGTATCAAGTTTTTTGTTAGAAATAGGGGATCGTTTCCTGCCGGTGAACAGTTAGGGCTTTGGAGAGGAAGTGGTTTTCTCCAAGGAAATGAATTTATAAGGATGGTTATTAAGGATAAGTGGGTGCCAGCCTTTAACGGATTGATGCTTGAGGTAGCATTGAGTGTACCAGTAGAGCGGAATGATGGGGGTTTCACTGAGTAATACTTTTTCAGCTTCTTCAAGTGCACGGATTCGCTGCACTGGTTCCTCGGTGAGCTCTGCTGTACCAAGAAGTTGTTCGTATTGTTCACTGCTCCAGCCTGTGCGGTTATTACCATCGCCTTTTTTCCACATGTCGAGAAAGGTGGTAGGGTCTGGGTAATCACCAATCCAGCCGCCGGTGCTGATGTCGTAATCCAGATCAGACATGGCCTTTTGGTAGCTTTTCCACTCGGACTGACGGATATTTACGGTGATACCGAGAGTTTTACGCCACATGTCTTGGAGGGCTTCTGCGATCACTTTGGCGGCTTCTTTATCAGTGGTTAGTAAAGTGAGGCTTAGCTCTGCGGGATTGAGCCCTGATTTTTTCAGATGTTCCTTAGCAAGATCGGGATCGTAGAACATGACTTTGGCGGCTTTGTATTCGCCCATGTTAGGGACGAGTCCTGTGGCTTGCTCTTGGCCGCCTTGAAGGATGTTATCGATAATGGATTGGCTATTCACAGCGTGAGCCAGAGCCTTTCGGAGGTGCTCGTTGGATAGCTGAGGGCGGGTGACATTAAGGCGGAGGAAATTAGAGCCTAGATAAGTTTCGAGTCTGGTGTTCTCTGGGTATTTATCTTTCGAGTAGCTGATGAGCTCTGGAGCTAGTGTGTAGGTGACGTGTAGCTGGTTATTGTAAAACATCCGCGCCTCGGTGTAGGCATTAGAGATGGGGAGGAAATGAATACCGCTGAGCTTTACTGTGGCAGCATCCCAGTAGGTGGGGCTGCTTTTGCATTCGATCCGATCGAAGAGCACCCATTGGGAGAGGGTAAAGGGGCCATTGGAGACAAGGTTACCGGCTTTGGTCCATTCACCATTTTTCGCAAGCATACCTCCGTGTTTTTCGATGGTGTGTTTGGGGACTGGATACCAGGTGTAGTGTTTGGTGAGATCAGGTAGAAATGGGATAGGGGCCCGCATGGTAATTTCTAGTGTGTGGCTATCGATCGCGCGCAAACCGACACCTGAGAAATCCTTAGCTTCACCTTTATTAAAAGCCTCTGCGCCCTTGATGTAATAGAGCATGGATGCGTATTTGGCACCGAACTCAGGGTGGAGAATCCGCTCGTAGGCATAGAGGAAGTCCGCGGTCGTTACAGGGGTGCCATCAGACCATTTACCGTTGGGTTGAAGGCTAAATGTCCAAACGGTAAAGTTTTCGTTGTGTGTCCAAGAGGCCGCCGCCCCGGGGAGATGTTTTCCATCGTTTGAGGGGTGTTGTCCACAAAGCCCTTCAAATAGTGCGGTGATGATGTTGGACTCGATTACGCCGGTAACAATCTGCGGATCAAGCGCTGCCGGTTCAGCGGAATTCCCTAAGACGAGAATATTGGCTTCAGTTGCTCTTTCAACGGGTGTTTGGCTATCGCATGAGCCGAGAAGGCCGGCCAGTGCAGCTAGTGAGAGAAGAATGAAGATCGAATGAATTCGGGTAAAAGACATCGCAGAGAAGTTGGCGATATTTTATGGAATGTGGAGCCTTTTTTTTAGGTGGCTCAAGAATCTGTCAAAAAACAAAGCAGAGCTTGCCTCCATGTGATCGATGTCTTAGAAAACCTATGGCCTTTGATAGTGCTCTAAGGTTGCCTCTTTTCCCATGAAAGCTTATTTTATCCGAAGGTTACTACTTGTGCCCCCGACGTTGTTGGGGATCACATTGGTGGTCTTTCTGATCATGCGCCTTGCTCCAGGCAGTCCTTTGGATAAGGAAATGCAAGCTGCGATGGCTGCGGGAGCTGAACAGCAGGGCGCTGGAAATGCGAGAGATGAAGATCAAGGCACGATTCAGCCAAGCCAGATTCTCGATGCTGAGGAAAAGTTTGGTTATGACGTGGGTGTCTTTCATGCTTATTTACGTTGGTTAGGGGTGTTGCCGAAGGAGGCAGTTCGTAGTAAAGCAGAATTTGCCAAGGATGCAGATGAGGTGAAAGTACTTCTAGCAGGAACAACGCATGAAGTAGCTGTAACCAAAGAGGGGGAAATTAAGTGGCCAGAAGGAGTTCAAATTCCCAATAAAGAAAAATGGACAGCCCGCATCATTACGGTGGCAGAAATCGAGCGACGTTGGCGTAACCGAACGAAAACAAAAAGTAATCCAAATGGTCTGGATTTCCCCGATAAATCAGTTCTGCCTCAAGCCGTAGTCTATCAGCCTAAAGTCAGGGGGCTGCTTCAGGGCGACTTACAGCGCTCCATGAAGTATAATGATAGGATCTGGGATATGATGAAGGCTCGCTTCCCCATCTCGCTTTTTTATGGAATTTTGAGTATGATCATTATCTACTCGGTTTGCCTTCCATTAGGTATTCTCAAGGCAATTAAGCATCGTTCGTTTCTTGATACATTTTCCTCAGTGATTGTTTTCAGTGGTTATGCCGTGCCTGGTTATGTGCTAGGTGCGTTTTTGTTGCTGATTTTTGGATTTCATCTCGATGTTTTGCCACAGATGGGGTTTGTTAGCGCGAATTTTGATAGTCTTTCGACTTGGGGAAAAGTAACTGACTTAGCAAGGCACGCGGTCATGCCTCTGGCGTGTTATCTCGTGGGGTCCTTTGCTTTTATGACGTTGATGATGAAAAATAATCTTATGGATAACCTTGCAGCGGATTACGTCCGGACAGCTACTGCCAAGGGGGTTCCTTACCGAATGGCGGTTTTTAAACACGCTTTCCGTAATTCACTTATTCCCATTGCTACGACATTTGGGCAAAATATTACCCTTATCATCGGTGGTAGCTTTTTGATTGAGAAAATTTTCGATATCAATGGTTTTGGTCTCATGCAGTTCACGGCTGTGTTGGATCGGGATGAGACGGTTATTCTTGGTGTGCTCGTTGTAGCGGCGACACTCCAACTTATTGGTAATATCCTCTCGGATATTTGTGTCGCCTTGGTAGATCCTAGAATTAGCTATAAATAATTTTTTACTATGCTTCGTAAACTTAGTATCGCGCTTATTCTACTCTCTATCTTGGGAGTGGTCTCTCATATGATGGGCGGAGCTTTGCCGAGTTTACGTTGGTTTTTTGAGGTGAATGAAATCTTTGGATACATCTCCATGGTGCTTGCCTTCATCTGCGGTGTTGCGCTGTTAGCCACTGGTAAGCGAGATGTGGAATGGAAGCCGATGACCCTTCGTAAGTTTCAGCGATTTAAGTCTATGCGGAGAGGCTATGTGTCATTTCTCATTCTTGTGGTATTGGTAGTTCTTGCGATGTTAGATCAAACCTTGGTTGGGAAACGGGCGCTGATAGTGAAGTATGAGGGTGATTATTTTTTCCCCGCGTTTTCACAAAAACAATACCCCGGCAAGACTTTTGGCCTCGTTGATAATAGTGAGACGAATTATCGTGATCTGAAACTGAAATGGAATGAGCAAGTGGGGGTGAACTGGATGCTCATGCCTGTGATCCCATGGGATCCAGTGCTCGATTCACAAGACTTACTTCGTAAAGAGCTGATACTACACGATGATGGAATCTATCAACTAGATGGAAGTTCAAAGCCATACTCTGGAATAGCGTATACTTATTACCGTGATAAGCCGAGTCAGGTCCACTCGATGATGAAGTTTAGGAAAGGACGACAGTCTCTTAGGATGGAGGGCTTCACGATCGATGGGGAACGAGCTGTTGTCCAAGAATGGAAAGATGGTAACCAACTCTCTGAAACATATTATGATGGTGTCGATGAGGAAGCGTTCAAAAGTGCTGCAACTACGCCTTTGGAAAAAACTCTCTATCCTGCTCTTCCTCCCACGGTTAAGCACAAACACTATCTGGGGACTAATAGCCAAGGGTGGGATATTATAGCTACCCTTTTCGGAGGATTTCAGGTGGTGCTCAAGGCCGCTACCATTTATCTTTTTGTCAGTTATGCGGTTGGGCTAACAGTGGGGTGTTTGATGGGGTATCTTGGTGGGAAGTTTGATATTTTTACGCAAAGATTCATCGAGATCCTGGCCAATATTCCTTTTTTGTTTGTAGTAATGATTATCAATAACCGTTTAGAACCTGAAAATAGAACGATTGCGGTGATTGTGGGAATTATGTGTATATTCTCATGGATTGGGATGACTTACTACATGCGGACTGCAACCTATAAAGAGAAGTCTCGCGATTATGTGGCTGCTAGTAGGTTATTAGGCGCAGGGCCAATGCGGATTATCTTTCTTCATATTTTACCCAATACCATTTCAACTATCGTTACGTTAATTCCTTTCAGTTTCGCTGCGATTGCTACTTCGTTAACGGCTTTGGATTTCATTGGCTTTGGTCTGCCAGAGCATTATCCTAGCTGGGGGCGAACCTTGGGAGATGGAGTAGAGAATCTTGATAATCCGTGGATTGTTTCCTCAGTGTTTGGGTGTATGGTCATTATTCTTCTATTGATCACATTTATTGGAGAGGCCATCCGAGAAGCATTTGATCCCAAAAAATTCACTTTCTACAGGTAATGAAAAACAAAGCGAGACACACTCTGCAATTTCTAGCTATGACGCTTTGTGTCATGCTCTTAGGGTGTGGCGAGGAAGATCAATTTCCGCCGCGTGATAATGCCAATGAGGTGAAGATATTTTTTGAGCGCTACAATGAAAAAAATGCTCAAGATACCCAAGCTGCGATCAAAGAAATTGAGGCAGAGCTAACTAAAGGGGGGCTAACTGAAGCTGATCGCAGGGATAAGGAAACCCTGCTCGGGAAGCTTCGTAAGCGAGCCTCTTATCCAGAGATGTTTACTTTTGCTACTCTGGATGATCTCCCTGATGATTTACAGTGGGAGAGTAACTGGACCGCACCTGAAATTGGTTCAGAAAAGGCAAAAAAAGGGGGTGTTTTCAATTTCTATTTTGAAGGCCTGTCATTCCCTCAGACATTACGTGTCGTTGGTCCCAAATCTAATAATTCCTTCCGAGGTGAGCACTACGACTATGTGGAGATGCAATGTGTTCACCTTCATCCTGACACTAGTGAGATCATTCCTGGCCTTGCTAAGGAATGGGCCGTTTCCCCAGACCAGCAAACTGTCTATTTTCGGTTAGATGAGAAGGCTAAATATAATGATGGCGTTACAGTTGAGTCTGATGACTTTTTCATGACGTTTTATGTTCAGCTGTGCCAGTATGTGGAGAGTCCATTTGGTAAACAGTATTACAAAGAGCAGTTTCTCAATATTACACGTTATGATGCTAAGACATTTTCGGTTACCTTGAGCACCCCCAAGCCACTGGCTCCTTATTATGCCGCACTGATTCCTTACCCTCGCCATTTCTATAAAGAGGTAGGTCCAGACTTTGAAATTCGCTATGATTGGCGAGTACGTCCGACAGCGGGAGCTTATACTATTTTACCCAAAGACATTGTGAAAGGCAGGTCCATTACTTTCTCTCGTGTGAAGGACTGGTGGGCGAAGGATCGACGCTATACTAAGAACATCTGTAATGCCGATAAGATGGTCTACACCCTAGTCCGTGATCCTAACAAGGCGCTGGAATTCTTTAAGAAAGGCCGTATTGATTTCATGCCTTTAGATCAGCCTAAGTGGTGGTATGAAAAATCTGAATTCGATGGTGTCTTTGATGGTCATGTTGTAAAAACTACCTTTTATAACCAATACCCCCGAGTTCCGCGTGGATTGTATATTAACTGCTCTCGCCCATTACTTGACCGTAAAAATATCCGTATCGGTCTACAATATGCCACTAATTTCGAGAAAATATGTGAGTATGATTTCCGTGGTGATGCGATAAGACAAAATACGTATTCAGATGGGTATGGTCGATTTTCTAATAATGAAATTAAAGCGCGTCAATTTTCAGTGGTCAAAGCGGCTGAGTATTTTGCCAAGGAGGGTTTTACGCGACGGGATGATAAGGGGGTGCTGATGGATCAGGACGGAGCAAAGCTTTCATTTACGATTACTTATAGGCGTTCGCCGCTAGCTACCGCTTTGATGACTCGGCTGAAAGAGGAGGCGATTAAGGCTGGTGTAGAATATAAATTAGATGGTTTAGATGGGAGTGCCAGCTTCTCTAAGACACAGGAGAAAAAGCATGAGATATGTTTTACTGGCTGGAATGTGAGACCTCCGTTCCCCAGGCATTATGAAAGCTTTCACTCCAAGGGTGCCTTTGAAAAAGGAACTAAAACACCCAAGCCTAATACTAACAATATTAGTGCGTATGGAGACCCTGAAATGGACGTGCTTTCGCAGGGCGTTCGTGATGCTACTACGCTGGAAGAAGTTGAAACGAAGTGCCATAGAATTGAGGAGATTATCCATCGTGATGCACCATGGATACCGGGGTATAATGTGCCTTTTAGGCGCTGTGGTTATTGGCGATGGGTGCAATGGCCAGATGACTTTAACGTAAAGAAAATCCGTGATCTTTATTCGAGCTATGTGTTCTGGATTGATGAAGAGATAAAGAATGAAACGCTCGAAGCGCGTCGCGAAGGTAAAGGATTTCCCGAACAAAACCTTATCTTCGATCAACATCGTGAGTAACCTGATAACTACCTGTGGCTGAAAATATTCTTCAAATTGAAAATTTAATTACCTCCTTTGAGACGGAGGCTGGTTGGCTGCGTGCTGTTGATAAAGTTAATTTTGAGGTGCCTAAGGGTGAGACGGTAGGGATTGTTGGCGAATCTGGTTGTGGCAAGAGTGTTACTGCGATGTCGATTGTTAGGCTGCTTCCGCAGCCTATGGGGCAAATTCTAGGGGGCTCGATTCATTTTGATGGGAAGGAGCTCACGAAGCTTGACCGCAAAGAGATGATCGATATCCGAGGCAATGATATTGGGGTGATTTTTCAGGAACCGATGACGGCTCTAAATCCCTCGCATCGTATTGGTAAACAAATCAGTGAAGTTTTTCTACTGCATACTAACATGAGTAAAAAAGAGGCGTGGGAAGCCTCTATTGAAATTCTTAGGAAGGTTAAGATCCCCTCACCAGAGCGAAGGGTGGGAGAATACCCTCATCAGCTTTCTGGAGGAATGAGGCAGCGTGTTGTGATTGCTATGGCACTGGCCTGTAATCCTAAGCTACTGATCGCAGATGAGCCTACTACCGCTCTTGATGTCACCGTGCAGGCGCAAATTATTGATCTTATCGAAGAGCTTCAACGTGACATAGGAATGTCTGTTATTTTAATTACCCATGATCTTGGTGTGATTGCACAAGCATGTGACCACGTGGTGGTTATGTATGCAGGGAGAGTGGTGGAGAAAGCACCTGTAAAAGAGCTATTTGCTAATCCTCAACACGCTTACACTAAGGGCTTGTTGGCTTCCATCCCGACTCTTGATACACCACGGAAATCTGAACTGAATACCATACCAGGTAACGTCGCCTCCATCCATGATTTTGTAAAAGGCTGCCGATTCTGTCAGCGTCTGGACGTTCCTGTGGATGAGCTTACAGAGCGCCCTGAGTTCCGTGAGATATCCTCCGGGCATTGGGTAGAAATTTGCCCTCGGTGCTTTGAGGTCTAACCAATCAACCAGTCATGTCTGAAAACTTGCTCGAAATTGATCGCCTGAAAATGCACTTCCCAATCACTGGGGGTGTGATGCTTAAGCAGGTGGCATCTGTGAAGGCTGTGGATGACATTTCTTTATTTATTCGCCATGGGGAAACATTAGGACTGGTGGGAGAGTCTGGCTGTGGGAAATCCACTCTTGGGAAATGTGCTGTGCGCCTAAATACACCTACTGATGGTAAAATTATTTTTGATGGTCAGGATATTACTCATGCTAAACCTTCGAAGCTACGAGGTGTTCGTCGTGACATGCAAATGATCTTTCAAGATCCCGCAGAATCACTTGATCCCCGTATGAGTGTTCGTGCTATTATTGAGGAAGCATTTGCTATTCAAAAAATAGGAGTTAGAAAAGAACGGTATGATAAGGTGAAATACCTTCTTGATCGTGTGGGGCTACCGACGAGTGCCATTGATAAATTCCCGTTTGAATTCTCTGGAGGTCAACGGCAGCGTATTGGTATAGCCCGTGCCATCGCCTTAAATCCCAAGCTGGTTATTGCTGATGAGCCAGTCTCTGCGCTTGATGTATCCGTGCAAAGTCAGGTGTTGAATCTGATGATGGAGCTGCAACGTGAAATGAACCTTGCTTACTTATTTATTGCGCATGACCTAGCCGTTGTAAAACACATCTCGGATCGCGTGGCGGTGATGTATTTAGGCAAGATTGTTGAGCTGGCCGATGCTGATGCTATTTATAAAAACCCTAAGCATGCTTACACCAAGGCGCTTCTCTCAGCGATACCAATTCCTGATCCGTTGATTAAAAAACAGCGGATTCTTTTAGAAGGTGATGTGCCTTCACCCATTGATCCGCCGGCTGGTAGTGCCTTTGGGCACCGGATTAGCCACTCACGGTATGAGGAAACTATTGGGATGGATCTTTCCCTCGTGGAAATTGAAAAAGACCACTGGGTAGCCGCAGATCCTTGTTGCTTAGAAGAGGTTGATTACCAAAAGGCAAGCAGCCTACGCGACCGTGGCACCGCAGAGGCGTTATAGAATTTCTTCGATTGGAATTTTTCCGTTGGTTGCAACAATCGACCATACGTCTGGCTTTCCTTCTACTGCTGTTAGTGTGGCTTTGCCGCCAGCGGATTCTAGTAATAATTGCCCGGCAGCAATGTCCCAAAGTGAGATGGTCGATTCCACGTAAGCATCTAACCTGCCGCATGCGATATAGGCCATGCCTAGGGCGGCACTCCCCATCATCCGCATTTTACGTGCTCGAATAGATGCTCTACGGAAGCGTTCTAGGCCTGTTGAGAGGGTTGCTGTATCTTTACCACAGCCTACGAAGAGGGCTGATTCTTCGAGTTTGGTGCGTGGGCTTACTGAGATAGGTTTACCATTGAGAAGAGCAGGGGAGCCTTTTTCAACTTCCCAGAGTTCATTCATGCTGGGGTCATAAATAACTCCAACAATCAGCTCTTCCTTGTGACGTAGTGCGATGGAGACACAGTAATGGGGGATACCGTAAAAATAATTTACCGTGCCATCGATGGGGTCAACAATCCACTGATAGTCACTTTCCTGATTCCCTGCGAGGCCTTCTTCACCATACAGAGCATGGTCAGGGAAAGCGGTCAGTAGTACCCGGGTAATTAAGTCCTGGCTTTCTCGATCAAGTGCTAACTTGATGTCATGATGTTTTGCTTCGTCTACTTCCATCGGGGTGCCGAAATTTTCCCGGAGAAAAGAACCAGCTTGTTGTGCGGCTTGCTTAGCAACCTCTAGATAAGTCATGGGTTCTTGTTACTACATGGAGCAAAAAAAACCACATTTAACCCAGAATATGCATTTAGATTTCGAAAAATAGGCGCTGAGAGCTGGTGATTATTGACCTGCCAGCATTTCCTTCAAAATCCAATACACAATTTGAGTTGGGGAAATATCTGTGAGCGTGACGAAAACGTACTCACTTTGTGATGGTGATCTTAAACGACAAAGGTGTAGTATGAGAATGAAATTTAAATTAACTCCTTATGCACATTGCTTGCCAGAGATCTCGGTCATCGAGAGGACAATCTCCTCAAAAAGGCTTTGCACTAGTGGCTACTCTATTGATCATGGTCTTGATGGCGATGGTGGCGTTAGCAATGCTTTCGCTAAGCACTTTAGAGTTGAGAAATGTTCAGTATGAACAGCACCAAGTGCAAGCAAGAGCTAATGCACGTATGGCGCTCATGCAGGCTATCGGTGAGCTACAGAGATATGCCGGGCCCGATCAAAGAGTTACGGCACGGGCTGATATCCTTGAAAATGGAGCGGGTATTGCCAATAAAAATTGGTTCGGTGTCTGGTCTACCACCGTGGAGTCTAGTGGTCGGCATTGGCCAGTGATTGGTAAAGCCACCGCCAGTGGGTCACCATACTCTCGATCTGGTGCCTATGAAGATCTCAGGCACGTGCAGGCAAATCTTTCAGGAGGTGCTTGGAGATCAGAACTCCATCAAGGGTGGTTGGTGAGTCAACGAGATGCTCATGTGGATGTTTCTCAACCACTTAGTGAGAGTGATGACGCAGTGATTGAAATCATAGGTAGGGGGACACTGGGCTCTGGACTGAGTGATGCTGATTTTGAGCGGGAACGAGTTCTCGTGCAAAAAGTAGATGTTGGAAAGACAGGGGCATATGCTTGGTATATCGCTGATAATAGCCAAAAAGCATCAATTGATCCCTTCGGTGAAATCGAGCATGTGGAGGCGGCTTTGGAAGCATCTCCAAGGGGGAACCCTCAACTTCTTAAGCTTGCAGACGGGAGTGATGGCTACGTTGGTTTTACCGACGCTGCTCTGGAGCATGAGGGGAAGTTAATCAGCTACGAGACGCTGGCGTTGACTCAGTCTAACATGGATAAAGCGAGGCAAGCACTGCAAGAGAAATACCATCATCTCACAGCTTATGCTCCTGGGCTGTTTGTCGATACAATGTTGGGTGGTTTACGTAAGGATTTGACCCCTCTTCTGCTAGCGGACAAGTCAGAGCCAACGATTAATTTTTCTGATGCTGTAGGATCGGTGACCAGAAATTTTTCTTCCGATTACCCCATTATCCCTGGGCCAGATCACGGAGTGTTAGGGCCTTCTTTTGGGGCACTCAGAGATTGGGCGTTACATGCTTATACAACAGGTAACGATGCTGAGACAGCAGCGCCATCGTCAGCTATCAGAATGCGTCCCACAACGCATTGGCCTCATGCAATTTCTGATGGTGCAGCCCTAGATGCAAGAGAGTGGGCTGAGTCTGCCCCTAAGATTCATCCGGTCATGACAGATGTCCGCTGGCACTATTATTTTTCCCATCACAACAATCGGATCAGAGCGCATATCATTCCACGCGTCTGTCTATGGAATCCTTATAATAAAGAGTTGGAAATACCCGACATGACGGTGATGATGCCGAATCCGTTTTATAAACCATGGTCAGGGAATGTTGATTTTTTCCCTGAAGAAGAATATGTGAAAGAATTAAAGACAGATCATCCTAGCATATTTGGCTCTTGGGATGATAGCCAGGTTCACCTTGATGAAAATGGAGTGGCTGTTCGTCTTCATAAGCTTCATGCGGAGCCATTCCCGAAAACTAGATATTTGGCTTTTACTCTAAAAGCGGGTCGCTTAGTCGCTGGCGAGTGTCAGGTATTTTCACCGGAAGTAGGTTCGACAGGAGTGAGCGTAAATGGCGCTCGGCTACAGAAATATGACGAAAATAACCCTTCCAATAACATTTTGAGTTCAAGTGCTGAACAGGGTAGGAATCATTTTTACTTCGATCATGGGTCAGATGCTATTTATAAAATTAGGCAGTCATCCAATTGGAAAACTCTCACATCATCTCAGATAAATCTCATAGATTTGTCTAGAATTTTTAATTATCAGCCTTCAGTAATTATGCAGACAACGGGGGAAATAGATACCTTGCCCTTCATTTTGAAGGGCGCTTCATCTGCATCGTTGACCAGTCTGTATTCAAATTCTGCCTACCCTACTCTGCAGTTAGTTTATGGCGGAAGCGGAGGTGCATCGTCTGGCACGTATTATAGTTTAGAGGGACAATATTTTGGTCATGCGGCTCAAGAGAGCCCAGGTTCTGGATATCTTCAGAGATTTGAAGATTCAGGATCAAGGTACGTAATACCCACGCATCAGATAGGTGCAAAGCTACTATGGTTGGATGAATCTGCTACTGAGGGAAATGGGTCACCGCTCCGTGTCGGCCGGTGGACAAACGACCATATGGTTTATAGAGTCTGCCCTGTGGCTAATTGGAATATAAGGGCTCAATTGACCGCACGCTCACCTGCTAGCCAGTGTGGTGCTAAATGGTATATGACTGGTATGGGGTCGTGGCTGTTGCAGTTTTCTCCGTTATCACCTCAGGATGCTAATGATCAGCCAAGCTTGAATGCTGATAGCACTGCTTTTGTGAAAAATCCATTTGGAGCGGCAACTAATCTAGAATTTGCTCCTCGGGTGGTGCTCTTTGATTTGCCTGAGCCTGATTTTGGAGTTATTTCTTTATCAAAACTTCGCCATGCGATGATCAGCCCATATTCATGGAATCCAAGCTACATCATTGGTCATTCGCTCAGAGACTTACATTCTCCAGCCGAGAGTACGGCACATGATGTGGCCATAAATGATTATTCAGGTAGTGCTGCTGCAACTCGGTGGGACTACCTAAATGGAGGTATGAGAGGTAGTCTCAGCCATGGCCCATATGCCAGGACGATCGACTCTCAGGGGCTTCTTCAAATCGGTAGCCAAGGAGTTTCAAGAAGCGTAGCAGGCTCGTCACTTTCATCATCTAACGAGATTCTGGCCTATGACATTGCCTTTGAGGTTAATCAAAACCTGTGGGACCGATACTTTATTTCCGGAATGCCGATGAGTTCCGATACACAGTCATTTGACTGGGATCCCAAAACGGATAAACCACTCTGGAATTCACGTTATCAATTTAATTTTGATGCTAGTAAGAGTCTCGATGATGCGGTGGCGGATTTATCATCTGGTGATGCTTCCAATACAGCTTTCTGGGAGAATGCTTCCATTCTCAAGAATAGAGCGGCATTTAATGTGAACTCGACCTCTGTCGATGCATGGGTCGCATTTTTATCAGGAACTTTAGGCATCAAACGCCCGACAGAATCAGGGGAGCTTGATGGCTCTCAAGTCAGTTTTGCTCGTCACCGTAATCCCTTTGCCTCTTCAGACACGGCGGACGCAGATCCAGATCAGGAAGGGGGCTGGACCGGAGCAAGAGAGCTTACCGACGGTGAGATCAGGACTCTGGCCACGAACATCGTGGAAGAGGTGAAGAAGCGAGGTCCCTTTGTATCCATTGCAGATTTTGTGAATCGTAGACTGACCGATGAGCAGGACGATTTGTCGAGTATGGGGACATTAGATGCGGCCATCAAGACGTCTGATTTGAATGCCGAGTTTGAAAATAATCCAGAGTATCAATCAACTGCTGTTAATGTTGGATCTAGAACAGATGCTCCAGATAATAACCTATCGACTTTCAAGGAAAGTTATCGCTTCCAGAAGGACGGAAGCTACACGACGGTTCAGCCAGTGAGCCAAGCTTGGGGGATGCCCGGCTATCTCACTCAGGGGGATATTCTTGATTCGATCGCGCCCGCTATCACTGTTAGGGGAGATACTTATACCATCAGAGCCTATGGTGAATCTTCTGAGCAAGGACAAGTTAAAGCGAGGGCGTGGATCGAGGCTACCGTCGAACGTACACCAAACTACTTAGACAGCTCATCAGGAGGTAATGTCGCTACAGATTCTGCGATTGTGATCGATTACGGCACAGGTGCATACTCAGAGGGTAGTCTCACTGAGACGAATCAGAGATTTGGACGTAAGTTTGTCATCAAGTCGATGAGGTGGTTAGGTCTGGATGAAATTTAACTATGAATCTTTTCTGATGCTATATTATCGAGCCATACTTGCAGTATTTCTACTGCTGCCATTCCATTATTTAGCAGCGCAAGGTGCTGAAGATACTTCGGCTGAAAAGACCAAAGAGGCTGAAGCCAAGCCACTGACTCAAATTTTAGTCGTGGCTGTTGGTCCGAAACCGCCAAGACGGTATAAAGACTCTGGGGGAGATGACCCACCGACCATGCTATTGCCTATGCCTGGAGAGATCCCTCCCTCCAGACTTTACTACAAAGCTAAATCTTCTACGGATAAGAAGTTAGATTGGCAGATGTTCAACGTCACTTTCAATAATCCATCTGCTATGCAAAACATCACACCAGAGAAATCGTTACCTTTGTATCGGAAGGATAAGAAATCTGGTAAGTATGAGCTCTATGTAACGATCCCTGCCGGATCATT
>CALBVY010000015.1 GCA_937969495.1 uncultured Verrucomicrobiales bacterium
CTTTGATGAACAAAGAATTGTTGGGTGGTGCTTCAAGGAAGTCGTATCACCTCTTCTAGTCCGAGGCGGAAGAGGGCTTTACTATTCAGCCGATATCAACGCTCCTTTTACTGATATTTTTCGTTTAAGGGTAAAAGTTGCATAGGCCATCCTTTCTGGATTTCCTCCATTGAATGGCGTAATGGTAACCACTTCCACAGTATAAAGGCCATCTTCTTCAGCATATTGCTCCCACTGTGCAGAAGAAATAAATTGTGCCGCCGATTGAGGTACCGTTGTATTAAATGAGAGAGGATTATAATCATCAGCAATAATCTGACTGATCGTCTGAATTTCGACTGCCTCATCAACTTTGTTACCTTTGTAGATACGTAAAAAGGTTTTACTTGTTGGGTAAAGATCTGAGACACTCATACTAATGTTAGGTATTTCATTTAGAATCTGGCCATCTAATTCAAACACGCTCCCATCTGATTTAACGCCTTTAATTTCACCATCGGCAATCGGCCATATATGAATCTTTTGCTCATCAATGATCGTCCATCCAAGGTCTTGGTTAGGAAGAGCGTAAACACGAATAAGTTCTTCTCCTTTTTGCTTATGAGCCTCAGCGCTCGTAAGACTTGTTGTTAAGGGTCTTTCAAGGACACCGTTTTGAGTGACATAAAAAGCCTCTAATACCCTTTCTGTATTTGATCCAGTGACCGAAACACGGTCTTCACCCTCTGGATATTCCACAGCAAGACGTTCCACATAAACAACCTTCGCAGACTCGGGTATTTCTGGATCTGTACTTGTAGACAAATTTGAAAAACTCATTGATGCTGTAAATGGTTCATCCGCCCTAGTTCGGGGTACGACCTTATAAGGATCTTCTGAACTAATCGCCACACTTGCACCAGGCAAAAACGCTCCCACCACTGTTTCCGACAGGAGAAAAATTTGTGAATCTGGCTCAAGACCTACGCCATACAATTGAAATCTTGCACCCTTACTACCAATAGGAACAGATGATGGAACAACCCCCGTTTTTTCCCCAATAGTATCAGGACCTTGGATATAAATATAATAGGTCAGACCACTCTCTAAATCAGTTTGGACAATATAATCATTTGCTGCATTAACCGATTGGCACAACACCAAACTCGCTATAGAAAGTAATAAGTTTTTCATTTTCATTTTCATTTTTTATTTAAATCTTTATCTTCTTCTTTTCTAGGTTTCAACATAGAAATGGGATTATGCTTGTAGACGGTAACCACAACTTTCCCCAACTTCTTCAACTGATCCATACGCGCTGAATCAATTGGTTTTAATCCCTTAGCCTCATCTAAAGTTACATTTAGAGTATAAATCCACCCTTGATTCTTGCGATAAAATTTAGGCCAGACTTGGAATGCTCCTTCTGCTTCAGATTCAAGCACTCGCTCTTTGAATCGTTCAGGAATAAACAAAACACCCTGCTTAGGAATCAAAGTATGAAATCCGTTATAGCACAATATTTTTGAAATGGCATAGGGATCAGACTTGGCGATTTTAGGGCGTACATATTGCTTTTTAGCTTGATCCTTTAAGGTTTCTTCCTGCGCAAATGACAATGCCGTAGAAAAAAACGAAATCATCAATAATAAACAATGAATAAATTTCACTGATATCCCTGTATTGCTCATCACTCTAGCTCTCGACTATTTCTTGTTTTTACTCACTGCAGATCCTCCTCCTTTAGATTCATCATCATAGTTACCCGACTGATCAATGATACCCCACTTGTCATTCCACTTTTCAGCAGACTTACCAGGGTTACTAACATCGACACCATCAGCATTGTTTCCATGCCCATTATTAGTTTTATTTTCCCCACAATTAGGAGTGTCCGTAACCTGACCCCCTCCCTCTTCAGGTGGCTTTTCTTCAGTGCATGGAGGAGTCTCTCCTGGTGTAACCGTCGGAGACCAATTAGTGACACCTGAAGGTAACGAGGGCGCAACGCCCATACTTCCTTCACGGCGAACGACCCACATGATATTAGGCGTAGCGCCTTCTCTTACTAAATCTGCAACTTGAATTTCCCCTGAAGGTAATGGCGGTTGTTTCAAAGCGACTGCCTGAATAGCAATAAAAGTTCCACTATCATCTACCATATTAGTTGATTGAGTGACGTTAATAATGACATTTTCATTATTGAAAGTGATAGGTGATGATATGGTCGTCCCTCCACTTTTTGTGTCGTAAATAGTGCTAGCATTTAGCTGGTCTTGATTAAGGATGGTAGACGATTTCGCCGATGCACTCAAACTAGAGTAACCAGCATATGAATTACCTCTTTCGGTAACTAGCTTCCCCTCGTTATCTATACCACCGTTTGTCGGCACCCCCGCCACTAGCCGGTAACTACAACCTGTAATTGAATAACTCCAGTAATTACCTAACTGGATCGAATTTTGAATATTCGTGCCGCTCACTTGTTTCACTGCCCCCATTCCAGGTGCTGTAATGGCCACATCTGCATAAGCTGCAGGAGTAGCTAAGATACTCAGATAAGTAGTCCATAAGTAATAATTTTTCATAATCTTATTGTTATATTTTTAACGTTGAACATTGAAACATAAATTTATTTTCAAAGCTATAAAAAAGTTTAATGAAATAATCAAAAACAGTATTTAAAATCTGTAAAGCAAGCATATAGCTTTTATTTCATCAAGGATCAGCAACCAATACTAACAAGAAAAAATAATTGCGATATCCCTTTTAAGACTGATCAGCTGACTCTTTCCCTTCATGGGAATTACTTGATTCCAGAGCGTCATTTTACTATTGGGATTTCCCTCAAAAAAACTATACCTACTCCTGTGCAGGCTCAATCTCCCCTTCTAACTTCCTCTCCTCCTCGTGCTTGGGCTGAGGTAAATCTAGAAAAACTTCGTAAAAATCACGCCTTTGCCTGTAGCTACGGTGATACCATGGCGGTATTAAAAGCTGGAGCATACGGACACGGCATCATTCATATCGCTCAGGTTCTGGAATCCCTCCCGACTGACGAAAGGCCGACTTTTTTTGGCGTAGCGAGCGTTATTGAGGCAAGAAAACTCACTGAGGCTGGCATTCTTACCCGGATTTACCTACTGAGCCCCAGCTGTGCCTTTGAACGTGAGGAAATCGTCTCTCGGCGGTGGACTCCTTGTATCTCCAGTCTTTCTGAAGCACAGGATTTTAATCGTCTCGTAGGGAAATCTCACGCTCAGCCCCTTCCCATACATATTACGGTGGATACTGGTATGGGCCGCGGGGGCTTTCTTCCTGATGATTTACTCGATAAAATCGAGGCCCTTGAAAGCCTTCCACATGTAATATTAGAAGGCATTGGCTCTCATCTTCCCTCTGCAGATGAAGATGAATCATTTACCCTAAAACAATTTGATCAATTCACCGCGCTCGTAAAAAAATTAGGTGTAGACAGATTCCGCTACAAACACCTTGCCAATAGTGCAGGCACCCTTGGATACCAGGGCCACTACAACAACCTCTATCGTCCAGGACTCATGCTCTATGGAATCTCCCCCATTCCAGATTACCAAAAGCTACTTTCCCCAGTGCTTAGTTTAAAATCCCGAGTCTGTCTCGTAAGAAAGCTTCCCGTAGGACATGGCGTGTCTTATGGGAGAGAAACCATCTTAGATCAACCTACCATGGTAGCCACCATAGGGATAGGCTATGGTGATGGCTATCCACGCGCGCTTTCGATGAAAGGTGCAGAAGTTCTGATCTCAGGTCAGCGGTGCCCTCTTCTTGGGCGCGTTACCATGGACCAAATCATGGTGGACGTATCAGCCCTCGATCATTGTGCTGAAGGCGATGAAGTGGAGCTATTTGGAGCAAACATCCTCATCACCGAAATTGCCCAACTGGCAGAAACCATTCCATGGGCTATTCTCACCGGAATCACCCCACGAGTGAAACGCGTTTATATCGAAGCGGACAATTGCTAGTGAGATGTGACAAGCTTTATCCTCAGGTCTGTCCATACCACATGAAGCCCCTAAGCATCTTCTATGGGTAAACTCCACCCACCACTTCACTGAGTCCCATTATTCATGCCTGATGAAAAACCAGACAGCACCGCTACGGAGAAATCTGATGCTCTAGCTGCTAAAAAGCCACGATCAAAGCGCCGTCTCATACACCGCCGCAGAATTTGGGCTTTAGTGATTCTGCTAGTGATATGCTTTCTCATCAACGGTCCCTTTGCTCGATGGCTTGCTCTTTATGGTCTCAACAAAGGACTTACCACTCAGGGGATGCAGGGAAATGCAGAGATCTCAGGAACACTTTCACAGGGTTTTACACTCCGGAACCTTTCTTACGTTGGCCGCGAGGGTATTCAGTCCATGGAAATAGCGGAGTTAACCGCCCAGTATAAATTTACCGAGCTCTTTAGCGGCAAGATACAAAAACTCGATCTATCCAAGGCAAAAATCGTTATTGATCTCGATGCATTCGCGCCTTCACAGGAAAAAGAAAAACCAGAGCTACAACTCAAAAAAACACTCGCCCAGATTCATAGCTGGATTAGCCAACCAACAATTTCCATCTCAGAATTCGATCTCAGCTTGCTAAAATCAGGTGAAAAACAAGCTCAATTCCTTCTTTCCACGCTCACTCATCAAGCCGGGGCTAATGACTTTCATATCACTGGTTTTACCGTTATTGACCGAGAGAATAGAACGACTCCGTCACAGAATACCCACCTTATCTGGAAGTCTGAATCTGCCGCACTCGATCGCTTTGAAGTGCTGCCAGACATCGCCATAAAAGACATCGATATTCAATGGTCAAAAGGATTACAAGGTAGCGGCCTACTTGAATTAATCGGCTCGACGTTACAGCTTAAAGCGAATGAAAAACACCTCACCGCACAACTATCCGATGGCCACATTGATTCCACAGAACTTAGTAAACGATTTGATCTCAACTTACCTGCTGATTTCTCTCTAGCAGAAGTCAACATCCTCATCGGCAACTGGAAGCAACCTATTCCTGAGTGGGACATCAATACCCAACTCACTCTTGCGGCTGCAAATTACAAGGACTACCAGCTCTCAGATACTCGCCTACAATTCACCCAGAAAGAACTAGCATACCAACTTACCATTGAGGGAGCTATGAACAATACCCCACTTAACATCCGTGCCAACGGCAAGTGGCATGCAGCAAAAGCTCAAACATGGTGGGGTCATACCTCCACACACTACGAAGTGAATATCCCCAAGCTAGGGAAACTCAGTGAACTCATTAGCAATACCCCCCCCAACCTTCATCTAGGAACTACAGCCATTCAAGCCGAAGGGGAAATCACGCTCAAAGACAACAAGCTCACAGCAGCAAACACCCAAGCTAAGATCACTGGCATCATCGCAGATCAAACACCACTCCCTGCTCTCGATCTTCTAGCAAGCTACCTCAGCAATGGTCAAATAAAAGCAAACCTAACAGCTAAGAAGGACAAGGTAACCGTCGGGCAACTCAACGCCAGTTACAATCTAAATCATCAAGACTATCAAGGCACTCTTGATCTCAATGAAACATCACCTCAGTGGATCAACGCATTAGCTACTATTTTCAAAGCTAACTTCAGTCTCGATGGAGCTCTCGAGCTTTCATGGAACGGACAAGGGAATACAAAAAATTTTACTAATCCTGACATCCTACAAAAAGGTCAGCTTAAGATTCAAAAGCTTCAACTCACCCTCCCTGAAAGGCCTACACTCGCAATCACCACTGAGGTTAATTACCATTGGCCAGAGTCTATCAGCATCCCAGATCTCAGCATACGTGAAGGTGATTGGTTAGGTAATGCCAAGCTTTTATGGGATAGCAAGTTTGTTGATATTAGCTATATTGAACTGCAAGAGAACAAAAATAAAATCGCTACCATGCGTGGCAAGCTACCATTCAAAAGAGACATTGATAGCAGCCATAAGTTCCTTGAGCAGCAAGAACCTTGGGATGTATCCGTAAAAACACAGACCATTGCACTCAGCAAACTATCTGAATGGTTCCAGCTAGATGCACTCAAGAACCTTATTGGAACCGTTGATCTTAACTTCGAGCTCAGTGGATCACCAAGCCAACCTCAACTTAAAGGAGAGGCCAGCGCGCGAGATGTTAAAGGGGTTGATGACAACAGCCTAGCCCCCCTTGAGGCAGCATTCTATTTCCAGACTCAAGATCAAAAATTAAGCATTAACGGAGAGCTGCTAGAAGCTGACCAGCAACGCTTCAAACTCCAAGGAAGCATCCCATTCACACCTTCTGACTGGTTAAAGGATCCTCATTTCCCTGATCAATTCATCAGCGAAGCCCCCCTCTCAGCGGAAGTAGCCATCAACACCCTCCCACTAGAAAGATTTAAAAACTTCATCCCTCAACTTGAAACAATCCAAGGCGCCATCAGTGGCAACGCAACACTAACAGGAACTGTCAAAAACCCCACCTATGTCGTTAATCTCAATGCTGACATTCCCTTGATACGAGTCGTAAAATCCGCCATCGGAGATATCCGAAACATTCAACTCAGCACGCAATTCACCGAGAGCCAGAAAGTCAACACCAAGCTCACCGCACAGATCAATGGGGGGAAGTTTGAGGCTGGTGGCAGCGTAGACATGAAAGATATTCAAAACCCGATCTTTGATATCTATCTACGCACACAATATGCTCTCGTGCACCGCGATGATAACGTCTCTGTGCGAGCGAACTCGGACCTCAAACTAAAGGGCAAAATAGACGATGCTACCCTCAGCGGAAATATCGGTATCGCAGAGTCTCTGTTCTACAAAGACATTGAGTTAATCCCAATCGGCGTACCCTCCTCTGAGGTGGCAAAGGTAAAGATGCCAGCTCTTGCAAAGAAAAAATCTCATGATCGATTACCTATTCCAGAGCCCTTTGCAGACTGGAAGCTCGATGTTACCCTCCGCACCGATGACCCTGTGCTGATCCGTGGCAATGTAGCCGCAGGAAACCTAACGGGGTCAGTAAAAATAAGTGGCACCCTAGCCCAACCAGCACCACTAGGCACCATTTCAGTGAACAAAGTCAAAGCCAAACTCCCCTTCAGTATTCTTGAGATTGCAAAGGGGGAGATTAAATTCACTCCAGAAAAGGGACTTGATCCCACCCTGAATATTCGTGGTAAATCCACTGTTGGCGCCTACGATGTTAACGTTTTTGCTTATGGCCCTGCCAGCTCGCCGAAGACTACGTTTACATCCTACCCGCCACTCCCAGAAACAGACGTCATGGCTCTCATCGCCACGGGAACTACCACCGCCGGCTTAGAGAACCGGAGTGTGGCCACATTTAAAGCCTTCCAAGTGTTTCTTATGAAATTGCAACAACGCAATGACAAACCAAGTGGCAACAAGCTCTTCAAGTCGCTGCTCTCCGGCATTGACGATCTGAATCTCAACGTCGGTGAGACAGATCCATTCACTGGCCGTAAATTCACTTCCGCTACCGTAGACATCCACCCGCACTGGAACCTCACTGCTCAGGTAGATGACACCCAACAGACACGAGGACTCATTGTCTATGTCATTAGATTTCGTTAGATGACACTTTATCAACCATGGCTCCTGTTAGCTTTTTCCACGCTTTTCGCAACACTCAGTTTTACCACTAGAGCGGCGGAAATCCGCATTAACGGCATTCCCCTAGACAAGAGAAAAGAACTAGTAGCAAAAGTAAAACCAAGGCTCGACTTCATTAAACAACGTGAAGCCTCTAGCTGGCGTGCTGATGATGCTGCCTTCTTTTTCAAACGTCTGCTCATCCGTGCTGGCCACGCAGATGCCGAGGTAGACTGGAAGCTACCAGGCGGTAATGTGATAGAGATTAATGCCCGCCCTGGATTACGCTACCGTTATGGCGAAATCCGAGCTAACCGCATGGGACCGCTCACTACGGAGCTGCTACGTAATTACTTTTTACAACCTCTGGTAGAGACTGAAGTCACCACAGCAAAAAGGGCGCCCTACGTTGAGGAATACAGCCAAAAGGGAGCTACCAATGTGGAAAACTTCCTTAAGTCACAGGGATACTGGCAGGCAAAAGTATCTCTAGCAGGTGAGGAGTATGATCGCACTCGTAAGCAGGTAATCATTAAACTCAACCTTACAGAAGGGCTGAAATTCACCATAACCCAACCTATTTTCCAAGGTATCTCAGACGAAGACCTCCGCGTCATCCACCCCCAACTATCTGCTTTGATTGGCCAGACCGCAGATAGCTCAAACCTCAGTGAGGTGAACGCCATCGTGGAAAACTATTATCGTGAGAAGGGCTACCACTTTGCTAAAATCTTTGTGGATGCCCGTCACGAGGCGGGACTTACTACGCTCATTTTTGATATTAACCGAGGCAGCCGCTACAAGGTCGATGACATCATCATCACGGGGAACCAAAAGACACATACTAAGCGTATACGCCGCTATTTTGATGGCCTTAAAGATATTCACTTTGACCAAAATACCGCAGATAAGGCTTTAACCAATTTACTCGCCTCTGGAGCATTCCGCAGCGCCACCCTCAGCGCAAAACCTGCCCCCAAAGGGATGCTGGATCTCCAGATTGACGTGAGTGAGGCGGAAGCTCGATCTTTTAAAACCTACGTTGGCATGGGTTCATTTGAAGGTTTTATTCTAGGTTCGTCTTACACAGACTTAAATCTGGCTGGGAAATTATTAAAATTCAATGCACGTGGTGAATTCAGTGGCCGTGGCTTTCTCGGTGAAGCCAGCCTGAGTGAACCGCATTTTGCCGGAGAACCTATTCAGCTCAACCTTCGCACATTCCTCGTTCAGCGTCTTTACGATGGCTATGATAAAACAGAAGGCGGCATTGAAGCTAGTCTGACGGCCAAATATCATCAGCATTATCGCAGCCGCCTCTACCTTGGTGCCTCTCAGGTAAACACATCATCAAGTTCTCTCACGGATAATGAGCTAGGACCTAAGAGCTACACCAATACCCGCATCGGCTTTGAACAAACTGTCGATTTCAGAGATGATAAGATCCTTCCTAGTAAGGGCTTCTATGCCAAGGGAGCCTACGAATTAGGAACGGTCAATGGTGATTCATCGACGACCTATCAGAAAGCGAACTTTGATAGCTCGTATCGTTTTACCCTGGGAGAAAATAACCTTTTTGTCTCTCGCTTTAGCACCGGTGCCGTGATTGCTGCCGATGTCGAGGATCTGCCTATTGATCTGAGACTATTTAGTGGTGGCCCAGACTCAGTGCGGAGCTTCGAGCAACGCCAGCTCGGCCCTCGCTCACTCTCAGATGACCCCTTGGGTGGAAAGGCACACTGGAATGCGAGTGTTGAATATATCCGCACGATTAGCGATCCTATCAAAGGGGTAATTTTCTTTGATATGGGGCAAGTTTACGATGATGCCAGTGATTGGGGCAGCTTCTCAGACCCTAGTTATGCGATCGGCCTCGGAGCGCGTATCGATCTTCCTATTGGCCCTGTGCGGCTTGAGTATGGATATAATCTAAACAGAAAAGACGGCGAACCTAGTGGCACCATCCACTTTTCCATTGGTACCAGTTTCTAAAAACATCCTACCACAAAAAAGCCCAGCACACACGAGGCATGCTAGGCTGGATATAAGTTTTTGGTGAACTGTTCAGCTTAGAAGCTTACAGATGCCTTCAGGCCGAAGGTAAGCTCGTCATCTTCTTTGACTGTAGCGCCAACAGGCTCAAGAGCATCAAATCCTTGGCTGTAAGTTACAAAAGGAGTCAGGGTCAAGTTCTCTGTAGCTTGATAAGCCAGAGACAAAGTCACGTAAGCGTGGTTCCAGTCATTACCAGTTCCAAGTAAGTTATCCCAGTAGTCAAATGAGTAAGCAACACCTACAGTAAGTCCAAGGTTAGACTTCTCGCAGAGTTCCCAGCCCTTATGAGCGCTAAGCTCAGCATAAGTGCCCTCAAGCAAGTCAATATCATGTGCCACATAGAGGTTCACATCAGCATCTGTCCATGGACATTGTGTGCCTAGGTTAAGATAAATCTCAGCCGTATCAAAATCAGTAAAAGCAATATCCAACTCTTGGCGCTGGTAACCTAGCTCAAGGTGATAACATTCTGTGGTGTAACGAACACCACCACGAAAACGATTATGATCAGCGCTGGAGTCTGGTATTGTGTGAATATTAGCACCGGCAACAAGGCTCCACTGATCATTTAGCTTCCATGCTGCATTAATTGCAGTTTCAAAAGTATTTTCGGTGTCGCCTCCTAAGATACCAGTTTCCAGAAGACCATTCATACCACGGTAGTTAAACTGACTGTGGTAAGTAAGGCTAAGATCACCTTCAAGCTCAGCAAAAGCTGGTGCAGAGAGAGAGGCGATTGTTGCTGCTGCGATTATTGTTTTTTTCATAGTTTAGTCTGGTTGTTTGGGTTGTTTGGGAATTGCTGTTGCTTAGCTGAACTAAAATGATATACATTCATCATGATGATGACTATCACTCTCATTTGCAACAACGACGTTGTGAATAACATCGTTTAAAAAAGGGATCAACATGAATATTGACAATATTGTCACATTTTTTTCCAAAAAAATAATACCCCCTCTAAAGGAAGGAATCACCAGATGAACAATTGATGCAGTATCAGTTTTCTGTTGGCTTTTTAAAATCTCCATCTAGAAAAAGCACGTGACTGATTTCCAGACAGACGATTTACGCATCGCACATATCAAGCCGCTGATATCCCCTTCCGTTCTTTCTTACTACCTTCCTGTCACGGAAAAAGTTTCCGAGGTGGTGTCTACCGCCCGCAGACAATGTGAGGCGGTATTAGCTGGTAAAGACGATCGGTTACTCGTTGTCGTTGGCCCATGTTCCATCCATGATACAGGAGCCGCCATTGAGTATGCCACACGATTAAAAGAAATCTCTGCCCGCTACACCGATGACCTCCTGATCGTCATGCGCGTGTATTTCGAAAAACCGCGGACTACAGTCGGCTGGAAGGGACTGATTAACGATCCTCATCTTGATGGTTCCTTTGATATC
This sequence comes from uncultured Verrucomicrobiales bacterium, assembly GCA_937969495.1. GTDB lineage: Bacteria > Verrucomicrobiota > Verrucomicrobiia > Verrucomicrobiales > Akkermansiaceae > Oceaniferula. The sequence continues at coordinate 11,088 of CALBVY010000015.1, forward strand.
AACCGTGGCTTGCATGTAGCAAGGGAGCTTCTGATCGAGCTCGCAGAAATGGGAGTGCCTGCTGGTACCGAGTTCCTTGATACCATTTCGCCACAGTATTACGCAGATCTTATTAGCTGGGGTGCTGTTGGGGCGCGGACGACCGAATCTCAAATCCACCGAGAACTAGCATCTGGACTCTCCATGCCTGTTGGTTTTAAAAATGGCACTGGTGGCTCAATTCAAATTGCCCTCGATGCTATACAAGCTTCCTCACGACCACATCACTTTTTATCAGTTACCAAGCAGGGCGTATCTGCCATTGTTCAGACTAAGGGCAATGAAGCATGCCACATTATCATGCGTGGCTCTTCCAAGGGACCTAACTATGATACTGAGAGCATTACCCAGGTAACTGAGCAGCTAGAAAATGCTGGCCTAGAAGGTTCTGTCATGGTCGATTGCTCCCATGGCAATTCACTGAAGGACTATCGTAATCAACCCGCTGTGGTGCAATCTCTCTGCGAACAAATTGCTGGTGGTAGCCATGCCATTCACTCCGTCATGGTAGAAAGCAATCTCGTGGAAGGAGCGCAAAAGCTGCAGAGCAACCTTGCTGATATGACCTATGGGCAGTCAGTTACCGATCAATGTGTAAGCTGGCAGACTACGGAAAATATCCTTGAGACCTTTGCCTCTGCGGTGCAGGCAAGAAGAAAAGTGGGTGGTGAAACCCACGCCACTTAGGGTCTCCAAGGCTCTGGCCCATTACCTTTTTTCTGAAGGAATTGAGCATCCACCTCTTTATACCATGTGTGGAGCCGTGCACGCATTTCTGTTACACGCTCGGGAAATTTCTCTGCTAGGTCTGTTTGTTCACTCATATCTTGGGCAAGGTTATAGAGATGCACTCGCCCATCCTCATAGCGTTCAATCAACTTCCACTCACCTTCACGAATAGCACCAGAGGGAATACCACCTTGGTTACTATAGTGAGGGTAATGCCAGTAGAGTGACTTGCGCTCAAGTGTCCCTCCCTTTAATGCAGGGGCTATATCAATACCATCGATGATATGCTGGGTAGTCGCTCCCGCTGCCTGAGCCACCGTGGGGTACAGATCAATAGAGCAGATCATTTCTTTACTCTCAGATCCAGCCTTGGTGACACCCGGATAGCGGATGATCCATGGCTCACGGATACCACCTTCATACACCCATCCCTTACCTCCGCGTAGAGGTAAATTACTTGTTGGCAAGCCTTCTGAGGTAGAAAGCCCCCCGTTATCAGATGTGAATATAACAATGGTATTATCAGCCACACCTGAGTCTTCAAGCTGCTTAAGCACTTTACCCACAGCCTCGTCCATCGCTTCCACCATAGCGGCATAGACAGGATGATTTTGCAGTACACGCACCATGCGTTTTTTAGAACCAAACACTTGCTCTTCTTCAGTAAATTTTGTTCCTTTGAAATCTTTGGCTTTAGCTTCGTACTTTTCCACCAAATCTGGACGACCAATAAGCGGAGTATGCACCGAGTAAAAAGAAAGATAAGCTAGAAATGGTTTATCCTGATTGTCTTTGATAAATTTTACCGTCTCGTTTGCCAAGCGATCTGGAAGATGGTTGTCATCAGGAAGATCTTTCATCTCAGGGTTCTTGAAGGGGGCAAAATACTTCTTCCCCGTGTACGGTCCTCCACGATGATATCCACCGATATTAATATCAAAACCCTGATTCTGAGGGTAAAATTTCTTGCTCTCACCCAGATGCCATTTGCCTGCAAAAAAAGTACTGTAACCTTGCTCTTTAAGCATTTCAGCAATAGTGATTTCCTCAAGCTCCATACGCCTTGCCAGCGGTGCAGGCTTGAACTTACCAGCTCTTTTCCCAACAAAAAAATTCGTCACCCGCGCACGAGTAGGGTATTTCCCAGTCATCAGACTGTAGCGCGTAGGCGAGCACACCGGATTCGCGGCATAACCATCAGTAAAACGCATCCCTGACTTAGCAAAAGCATCAATACTAGGTGTTTCATAAAAAGAATGAGGATTATTTACCCCAATATCCATGTAGCCCAAATCATCAACGAGAAAAACAAGCACGTTAGGCTTCTTGGCATCTGCTGCATGCAGGGTAATAAACGAGCTAAACAGGGCAGTTGTAATCGAAAAAAGACGAGATTTCATAAAATATTGAATTATGATAAGATGGATGATGTTTTACTCTGACATATACTTTAAAAACAACCCATATCTTACAAATACAGCTTAAAGTAGGCTGAGCCAAACCGCTTAAGGTGCTAGGCGAGCCACGTAGACTGTACTTTCTGAATCTCGGCCTAAGATCGGATTTTCAAATGGCACCACATGGGTATCCACGCACTCAAATACTTCACCCAGTGCCGCCATGAATGTTTCCTCCGGAGGATCATCCGACCAAAGAGCAAATACTCCCCCAGGATAAAGCTGCTCCGTCATCTTCCGCAGTCCATCTACTTGATAGAAACTAGCATGCCGCTCGTTAAGCAGGTGATCCGGCGAGTGATCAATATCAAGAAGGATGGCGTGAAATTTTCTACCCATCATCCGAGCATCAAATCCTACCCCACCATCCACTATCGCACGTTTAAAAAAGTCGCCATGTTCAAAACGACAACGCGCATCATCCGTTAGAGATTCCCCCAGCGGTACAAGCCCACGCTGGTGCCAATCGATAACTGGTTGCAGGTAATCAACAACAATAAGATCACCCACAGATCGATGATCAAGAGCCACCTTTGCCGTGTAACCAAGACCTAATCCACCGACTACGAGATCAAGCGTTGTATCCGGAAATATTCTTTCTGCGGCAGCTAGCCCAAGTGTAGAAAGAGCCTCTTCAACCACAGTAAACAAGCTGGACATAAGAAACTCGCTCCCGAGCATAATCTCGTAGATTTCCTTATCACCTAGAGTCTGCATCGTGCGGCGTCTAAGGATCACCTCACCAAGTGGAGTCTGCTGGAAATCAATTTCCTCAAATCGGCGTTGCATGGTGAAGCTTAGTCACACCATCTCGACTTCTGAAACATCAATATGGAGCCGCTGGCCGGAATTGAACCGGCGGCCTATTCATTACGAGTGAATTGCTCTACCCCTGAGCTACAGCGGCCTGTTTTGAGGTGCTTATCTCGCCCTCAAAGCAAGATGCATTTCATTTAGCAAACTCTTACTAAAAAACAATCGTGATTTCTGAGAAAAGGTAGCTCCCTTATAAAGCCCTTTTACACGCCACTAACGCCCAGTAGATCCCCAGAGGTATGAGCGCTTTGAGGCCACCACCTGGCTACCTCTGATCAACTTCGCTCTCCATGCTAGAATATTCCCGCCCTCACGGTAAGGCTTTCCTATGATATTAAACTCCATCACTCCAGAGTTCTGCCCTGCTGGAATATCACGCGTTATAGTCAGAACCTTAGAGGCTGTAGCAGCCTGCTGATACTCAAAAATAATTTTCATCTCTCCTGCTCCTGCCTGCGGCCTATTCCAATACACGGTGTAGTAGTGCCCTAGTCTATTTTTCCTCTGCTCAAGAGTAACTGCCCCACGCATACGGTAAAGCTGCTCTCCTCGAATCATTTGAGCATCTCGATTCACAATATCAATGTCACGCAGATGAGACTGCTTCACCTTAAGTGGTTCTGGATTTCCGCCACAAGATACCAACAAAGCAGTAAGCGCCGTTAGAAAAAATGGTGTTCTCCTAAGATGTTTAAAAACTAATCGCACATAAGAAACAAAGCGCATCAGGAGAAAAAACCAATATCGAAATTTCTAATTCGCCAGAGGTAGGCATTTTAGTCTAAACTTCGGCATATGGATCCTACGATAGAGTCTCGCCTACAGCATTTCATTCAAGCAAAAGGCCTGCGTAACACGCCGCAGCGGAATTCCATTGTCGAAGCAATCTTTGCCACGGATGAGCACTTCACTGCGGATGAACTCTGGGAACGTGTCCGTAAAACCCAATTACGTTCATCACGCGCTACAGTTTATCGGACGATTTCCCTCTTGGTGGAAGCCGGTCTACTGCACGAAATTGATCTTGGTGATGATCAGAAGACCTACGATCCAAACTTCGTGGATAGCCCTGCGCATAACCATTTGGTATGTATCGACTGCGGTAAGGTGGTAGAATTCGAGGATAAACACATTAAGCTCCTCAACGACTGCGCAACGCGGAGGCTGGGATTCCGCCCTGAGCGACAAACTTTAAAAATAGAAGCCTGCTGTGAAAAACTACGGCTCCATGGTCGATGTGAAAATCTCATTGCCGCTCGCGTGCAAGGAAAGCGTCTGCCTAAAAAGCGCTAACAGCTCATGTCAGCAAACAAAAAAATCTCACTCCCTGAGAAGATCCGCTCAGAGCTCTGTGAGACCAAACCAGAGGAGCTAGCAAGTGCGATTACTCATGGCTTGGGCGTGCTAATGAGTATTGCAGCACTCGTTCTGATGATCATGGTCTCTGGTAGTGACCCTTGGAAAATCACCAGTGGCGCAATATTTGGCACCACACTGATTCTACTTTACCTCTCATCCACACTTTACCATACGATGAGTTCTCCGAGGAGTAAGTCATTTTTTCAAATCCTCGATCATGCCGCTATCTACCTACTCATTGCAGGATCTTATACCCCTATCACTCTGGTCACTCTCCGTGGTCTGTGGGGCTGGAGTTTATTTGGTATCGTATGGGCGATGGCCATCGCTGGCATTATGATCAAAGCATTTATGAAACAAAACCGTGAACACTGGATTTCTACGGTTCTATATCTTGTGATGGGGTGGCTAGCCGTTTTTGTCATTGGGCCACTCATCAAGGCGCTTCCCATGCCAGGTCTTATGATGTTGGTAGCTGGAGGACTATGTTACACCTTTGGGGTAATTTTCTTTGTGTGGAACAAACTTCGCTTTAATCATTCGCTATGGCACCTCTTTGTGCTGGCAGGAAGCACACTGCATGCGTTAGTAATGATCCTTTATGTATTACAAGCCTGACTCTTTCCATTCCTCCCAGCCGCCTCGATAAACAGAGACGGAATATCCTAGCTCGATGAGCTTTAAGCCCGTTTTATGCGCATCAGGGCAGTTCACATTCTGACAATACAGGACGATGATCTTTCCAGACTTCACAGCAGCATCCAAAATTGCACGCTTGGAAGTAATGATTTTATCATACTTGATGAACGGTAAGCTCTCTGCTCCATCGATATGACCAAGCCGATAGTATAGTGGCGGCCTAACATCAATAAGCAGCGCTTTACCTGTCTGGCTCAGACTAAAAAGCCTCTCCATATCAATGCTCGTCAGTGCCCCTTTTCTAATCGCTTTTGAAGTTGGCCGAGTCACTTTCGGCTTTAGCTGGGCACTCTTTTTAACCACAGGCTTAACCTGCTCCACTACAGGAGGCGTCTCTGAGCATGACACAAGTATCAGACCACAAAGAGGCAGAAGATACTGATAGAATTGTATTTTCATCCTCCTAGTCTGCAAGGAATAGAGAAAAATGGAATGCTGTTTTAGAAGAAAAAACAAACACCAAAAATCTACTATGCGCTTACTCGCATTGGCATGATAACGTAGAGGAATGAGCTATCAATACGGATAACTCCTGGGCTCATACCGTCAATAAGATCAAGATACACAGATTCCTCTCCAAGACTCTTCAGTGGTGCCATGAGAAACTCAGGATTAAACGCAATGGCAAACTCATCACCATCGTAGTCTGCTACGATAGGCTCTTTGGCCTCACCAATGTCTTTGGAGTTTGCCTGCACATCAATACTACCTTTGCTAAAGGTTAGCTTCACTGAGTTCGAGCTTTCCGAGGTCAGCAGAGAAATACGGCGCACCGTGCTGAGAAACTCTTCACGATTAATAGTAATACGCTCTTTGCGTTCGCCAGGAATCACCTGCTTATAGTTCGGGTAATTCCCTTCAATCAGCTTACTTACTATAATGCTGTCACCAATTTCAAAACTAATCTGATTACCTGTTAGACGAACAATCACATCTCCTTCACCGCCAAGCATACGCTGCAGCTCATTAACAGCCTTGGAGGGAACGATGATGTCTGTCTCGTGACTGGCTGGATATTCGAGCTCATTTTCCACCATCGCAAGACGGCGTCCATCAGTAGCGACAAAAGTCATTTTACCTTCACGGAAGGATATGTAGATACCGTTAAGCACATAGCGCGTCTCATCCGTGGAGATTGCGTAAGAAGTCTTTTTAATCGCATCATGCAGCACGCTCTGACCGATTTTAAACTCACTGCCATCATCAAATTCCGGAAGTGGCGGGAACTCATCTTCACCTAAACCAATGATCTTGAAAAAACTAGGTCCTGATTTAATGGATGCATGGTTTTTGGAATCCACAGAAACTTCTACCTCACTCGCAGGTAACTCACGAATAATGCTCACCAGACGTTTTACTGGTAAAGTAGTGGAACCTTCTTTTTCTATATTTGCTTCCACACTACCACTGACTCCGACATCAAGGTCTGTTGTTGTCAGCATCAGCTTACCTCCAGAGGCTTCGATGAGGACGTTGGAGAGAATAGGCAGTGTCGCGCGGTTACTGACAACATGCTGCACTTGCTGCAAAGCATCGAGGAAAGCTTCCTTGCTAATAGAAAATTTCATTTTTGTGGTATTTCTTTGGTGAGGTTGGCAGTCTTGATTATTGCCAGTGCCGAGAATTTAAATTCTCTAAGCGGCCACACTTTGAATTATTATCGCTTCAAGGCAAGCATTCATTAACAAATGCTGATCATTTTTCCAAGGCTACCTCATTTTGAAACCCCTATAGTTAAAGGGTTTCGTTAAGTTGCATTTTGGATATTTAAGCTTGGATAAATCGTAAAGTATGGGTGCGGTGTGAATTTCATACCGAGATGCGCCCACTTGTAAACTCAATACCATATGTAGTGGTGTCTATTTGTTAGCCACAACCTAAAGTGAGGTAGCCCTGATCATTTTTCGCCCCCTTCCGGATGGTAAGAAAAAATAGCACAAGCACTCAGCAGAAGCTTATTTTCGCTTCAGCGTAGTGATAAGTATGTCCACAGCATCTTGTATCTGTGGCTCAGACTTCATCTTTTCCGCCACTTTCTTACATGCATAAATCACCGTGCCGTGATCTCGCCCTCCAAATGACTCTCCTATTTCCATCAGCGAACATGGCGTTAGATGACGGCTCAAATACATCGCGATCTGACGAGGGAAAGCAATATTGGTAGGCCTCCTCCGGCTAGTCATATCTGCCATGCGAAGATCATAATGCTCACTGACCGCCTTCTGAATAGCATCGATATTAATCCGTTTCTGCCCCTCTTCACGAAGGATGTCTTTGAGCAGAAATTCGGCACGGCTCAGAGTGACCTGCTCAGTGCCCAAAGAAGCAAACGTAGCGATACGCACCAAGCCCCCCTCAAGGCGCCGCACATTACTCTGGATACGTTCAGCGAGCATATTGAGAATAGAATCATCCAACTTTGCATCCCAGTCCTCCATCTTTCTACGCAAAATCGCCATACGGGTCTCAATCCCAGGAGGTAAAAGCTCAACAGTTAAACCACTCTCAAAACGTGAAACCAATCGAGGCTCTAAATGCTTAAGCTCAGAGGCAGGACGATCTGAGGTCAGCACAACTTGGCTCTGTAAATCAAGCAGCTCATTGAAGGTGTGGAAAAACTCCTCCTGTGAACGCTCCTTCCCAGCCAGAAACTGGATATCATCAATCAGTAAAATATCCGCACGGCGGTATTTCCGGCGAAAACGCTCCAGCGTTCCTTTACGCACCATATCGATGAACTCATTGGTAAATTTCTCACACGTCAAGTAGACCACCTTAGCTGATGGATCACTGGTCATGAGCTCTTGACCAATCGCCTGCATCAAGTGCGTTTTCCCCAGTCCTGAATCACCATGAATAAATAAGGGGTTATAAACAGCCTGCCGAGAGGAAGCCACAGCCGTGCATGCAGCGTGGGCAAATTCATTATTCTGCCCCATGACAAAGCGATCAAAACTGAACTGTGGGTTCAATCCCGCAGATTTGAGCTTTTTCCCCATCTCCATCATTGCAGTGCCCACTCCACGTTTTCCGTTCAGGTCCTGAGCCGATTCAGGAGGCGAAAAATCCGCCCCTGCAAAAAGAGGCGTGTCGACAATATTTTGATCCGCATCAGCATCATCTTCAGGTGAGGATGGACTAGAAAGTTCCGCCTGAACAGAGAGCTGACTATCCACGACGATCTTTACCTTACAAGGCAAGTTTGAAGCACGCGAGAATGCTGTCTGCACCTCTGGCAAGTAGTTCGTCTCAATCCAGACCTGGTGCATATCACTCTCCACAGCTAACACTGCCTCTGTCTCGCTCATGGACACAAGCTGCGCAGATTCAAACCAGCGATGGTAGGCATCACTACTAACAAGTTCCTTGATAAGCTCAGATGCCTTACTCCATAATCCTAGCCCATTTTCTCCATCAGGTAAATCACCAACCTCTGTTAGTCTTGGTTGCTTCTCGACTGCGAGGCCTTTGTCAATGGTGAGTTTATTCATAGGTGCTTCTGAAATGTGCATTGTTGCGAAGTTGCTTTAAGGGAGTCTTCCAGGGGCTCAGCACAATCATGTAATGAGACAGCGGACAACACGCACATCAAAGTTCCCATTTTCACCTTGCGCAAAACTTTTTAGCATTCCACATCAGCCAGCTCGAGGAACTCCTGTTTCCACAATGGTTCCACATTATTTTTTTAAAAAACTTGACTCAAAATTTAATAAACAAGGGTGAAATATCTATGCTAAAAACCTAACAAATCACCTCAAACCAGAACCCTACAGCACTGATGGAGCAATGATCCCAGCCACTAGTTCAAGGAGGAGTCCTCCTTCAGAACACAGGCAGCCAGTACTCCACAAATCAACGTTAAGCTGGCATTCAGAGGGAAAAACCATTCCGATGTTAAAGGGGGGCGGGAGTTGATCAACGCTTCAGAAAAACTAGTCATACCTACAAGATCTAACATCATAGGCAATTCAGGCCTAAACCACGAGACTAACAGGACAGATGCAAAAGTCCCCACTACAAGCCCCTTGGTATTGATCCGGATTGGCAAAATAGAAGCCAATAGCACACCCAAGAGCGGACCGTAAGTGTAAGCAACCATACCAAAAGCCAAGCCTATCAAATCACTATCTGGATTTCGTTGATAAACCATCCATAGAAGCAATCCAGCACCAGTAAGCACAATACCCCAAATACACACCACAATCCGTGAAAGGCGTACCATTTCTTCTCCTTTCCCCTCTTCTTCGAGCTTCTCTCTGCCATAAATCACCGAGAGACTTGTCTGACTCAAAGCAGCAAGGATAGAATCAAGACTCGAGATCGCAGCGGCAAATGCTCCCGCCAAAATCAAACCACTCACCCCCACTGGCACCTCCATCGTAATCCAAGTGGGAAAGACGTAGTTCGAGTTCTCAGCAAAGCTCGCACTCATCTCTGGAGCTGGCACATACACTTGATACCACGCAAACAAACCTGCACCCACAGCCAACATCAGCACCGTGATCAGAATAGACACACTACTCCAGCACATCGCCTTCCTAGCATCCTTAATATTACCACAGCAAAACATGCGCTGCGTATTAAGCTGGTCTACACCAAAAGCCGTAAAATTCTGAAACGGCATGGCAAACAATGCCACCCACAGGGTGTATTTCAGCGTAGGATCTTGAAAAGGTGTCGTCAAATCAACCCAGCGCAGTTTATTCACATGCTCTCCATCCACCACCACTTGATTAAGAACCGATATCTGCTCCCAGCCTAACTGCCCAGCAAGAATCCCCAAAGATAGTAACCCACCAAAGATAAAAAGGCAGAACTGCATGACATCTGTCCAGATCACAGTCTGCATACCTCCCATAAATGTCCACAGCACGGCGATGGCTCCAATGATCATGATACAGACACTGACGTCCATTCCAGTCACCACCTTCAGGATGATTGCCGTGACCAAAACTCGCACACTTTGCCCGAGTATCGCTCCCATTGAAAATAACACAGTAACAAGCCTCCTCGCCCCCTCACCCAGACGGTTCCCCATAAAGTCATAAGGACTGTAAATCTCCTTTTCATAGTAAAGAGGCACTAACCAATACGCCACCGCGAACCTTGCAATGATCGAGCCCAGCCCCCATTGCAAATAGGTCCAATCTCCTGACATGGCATAAACTCCTCCCGGTACACCGATAAAGGTCAAAGCGCTAATTTCCGTTGCTATCATGGAGCCACTGACAGCCCACCATGGGATCTTTTTCCCACCGAGAAAGAAGTCTTTAATATTAGCCTGCTTCCCTGACAATTTATGCCCCAGCCAAGTTGTCAAAAGCATGTAAACGATAACGACTATCCAGTCCCAGTGCGTAAAAAATGCGTGTATCGGCTTTTCCATGGACACGAAAGCTAGCAGAGCAGCTACCCGCTTGAAACTGAAAACTTCAAACTAAATACAAAAGAGTCTTGTCGTTTCATCCTAGTCGATCATAACTAACCTCCAGATTTACGTAGCGTGGCCACTTCTGGAAAACATCATATTCTTGGCATCATCCCAGCTCGCTGGGCCTCCACACGCTTCCCCGGTAAACCGCTCCATCTCATCGCCGGCAAGCCCCTTGTGCAGCACGTTTGGGAACGCTGCCAACAATGCAGCTTGTTAGACAATGTAGTGATCGCCACTGATGACACAAGGATCAGTGAAACCTGCCAGAGCTTCGGCGCTGAAGTTACCATGACCTCCTCGGACCACCCCACCGGCACAGACCGCATCGCAGAGTCCATCATTTCACGCCCAGAAGCATCACACATCATCAATATCCAGGGGGATGAACCATTGATCGACCCCGCCCTGATTGATCAGCTGGCACAGGCTTTATTAACCGATTCTGGAGTGTCCATGGCCACTGCCGCCAATCCCATCTCTGACCCCGCACTCATGGCAGATACCAACGTAGTCAAAGTCGTGATAGCAAAGAACGGCGACGCACTGTATTTCTCCCGTAGTGCCATCCCATTCTGCCGCGCAGAACACCCCAGCCTAAAGCTCTATCGCCATAAGGGCATCTACGCATACCGCCGAGATTTCCTAGAAACATTTATTACCTGGGAGCCATCACCACTAGAGCTCGCAGAGTCTTTAGAGCAGCTCCGTGCGCTCGAGAACAATGCCCGAATCAAGGTGCTCATCACAGATGACGAGTCACCAGGTGTTGATACCTTAGAACAAGCCAAGCAGATTGAAGCCCTCCTCAAATAAATCCCTCACTCATCATCTCTAATTAACTATCTCCATGTCTCAGCCTACTAAATACATCTTTGTTACTGGAGGAGTGGTCTCCTCGCTTGGTAAAGGTCTCGCCGCCGCATCTCTCGGAACGCTTCTCGAACACCGTGGCCTATCCGTGATCTTGCAGAAGTTTGACCCCTACCTCAATGTTGATCCTGGCACCATGTCTCCATTTCAGCATGGTGAAGTTTACGTACTCGATGACGGCGCAGAGACAGATCTCGATCTTGGCCACTATGAACGGTTTACCAACTGCACTCTCACACGTTTCAATAACCTCACCTCTGGGCAGGTCTTTGAAAATGTGATCCGCAAGGAGCGCAAAGGAGAGTATCTTGGGAAAACTGTTCAGTTTATCCCCCACTGCACCGATGAGATTAAAGCACGAATCAATGACGTCACACTGCGCTCAGATGCCGATGTCATCATCACTGAAATTGGCGGCACCGTAGGTGATATAGAAGGCCATCTCTTTCTTGAGGCACTCCGCCAGTTTTCTCTCGAAGTAGGCCGTGATAACGTCTGCTTCATCCACGTAACTTTACTCCCACGTATCCGTGCTGCTGGTGAGATTAAAACTAAACCTACCCAGCAGTCCGTAGCCAAACTCCGTGAGATCGGCATCCAGCCAGACATCGTCGTCTGCCGCACAGAGCATGATCTGGATGAAGACAACCGTAAAAAAATCGCCATGTTCTGTAATGTGGAGGCTAAGCACGTCGTTGCATTCCGCGATGTTGACCACACCATCTACGAGTGCCCACTGGATCTGCGCAGAGACAAGTTAGACCGCCTAGTATCTGATAAATTAGGCCTCGAATCCGCCACACCCGATCTCAAGGAATGGCGCGCCTTTGTCGACCGTATCATCAACCCCACCCACGAGGTTAATATCGCCGTAGTTGGTAAGTACATTGAGCTTCAAGATGCGTATAAGTCCATCTACGAGTCACTCACTCATGCAGGTGCCCTGCATGATACCCGGATCAACATCACCAGAATCGAAGCCGAGGCGATTGAAACAGATGGTGCTGTCGCCCATCTATCAGACATACATGGTATCCTCATCCCTGGTGGCTTTGGAGACCGAGGCACGGAAGGGAAAATCCTCACCGCCAAATTTGCCCGCGAAAACAACCTCCCCTTCTTTGGTATCTGCTTAGGTATGCAAATCGCCACTATCGAGTTTGCTCGTAACGTCTGCAATCTGGACGAAGCCAACTCCACAGAATTTAATAAAAACACCCCTCACCCTGTCATCTGCCTGCAAGAAGAACAGCAAGGCATTCAAGACCTTGGCGCTACCATGCGCCTTGGTGCAAGTGACTCAAAGATTTACCCTAACACCAAGGCGGCCGCCCTCTATGGCAGTGACATAATCAGTGAGCGTCACCGCCACCGCTATGAATTTAACCCCAACTATCGCGAACAAATAGAAAGCGCAGGGCTAAAGATAAGCTCCGTCTCAGCAGAAGCAGGCTTGGTGGAAATCGTCGAGATAGAAGACCACCCATTCTTTATCGGTGCACAATTTCATCCAGAGTTTCAATCACGGCCTAATCATCCTCATCCCCTATTCTCAGGATTTGTCGACGCCTCTCTCACCCTCAAACAAACCACCTCTTAACTGTATGAATATTGAATCCCGTATCCAAGACCTCGGTCACACCCTACCCGAAGCCCCTGCCCCCGCCGGCTCTTACGTCAACTGCGTCCGCTCTGGAAACCTCCTCTTTCTCGCAGGTGGAATCCCACCTTTGGATGACGAGACCTTCAAGGGCAAAGTCCCCACGGAAACAAACCTAGAAACAGCTCAAGAAGCAGCCAGGTTAATTACCCTAAACCGCCTCGCAGTTGTCAAAGCCGAGATCGGCGATTTAGATCTCATCACACGCATTGTCAACGTAGGTGGATTTGTTAATTCAGAGCCAGACTTCTACCAGCACCCCGCCGTCATCAATGGCTGCTCAGACTTACTTGTAGAAATCTTTGGCGACAAAGGAATTCACTCCCGCACCGCCATGGGAGCAGCAGCGCTCCCGCTCAATGTTTCAGTAGAAATTAATATGATCATCGAGGTCGAATAAGTAAATCAAGGTCATGACAAATCCTCCACAGCAGCCTTATCAAGCACCATCACCTCCGCAGAATCAGCTACCTCAAAAAAAGTGTGCACTCGCCGTCACCAGCTTAGTGCTCGGTATTTGTTCATTTTTCACATGGATACTGACAGGCATCCCAGCCATCATCTGCGGTCATATTGCCCAAAGTAAGATCAAACAATCTGGCGGTAAGCTGAGTGGAGCTGGCATGGCAACCACTGGCCTAGTGTTGGGATATGTAAGTATACCTCTGATATTTATCATCGCAGCTCTTGCCGCAATGGCAACGCCAGTGATCATGAAGCAGAAACAAAAGGCAGATATGGTTCAGGCTACATCCAATGCCAAACAGATTTTTCTCTACCTCGTAGACTATGAAGCAGAACACGGAAAATTCCCAGACTCTCTTGATGACTTAGAAACACCAAGCTCTTCATATAACGCTGACGACTTCAGACCAAGAAAGGGAAACTGGGAGTATCATGGAGCAGGAAAAAGTAGCCGTGAACTTACAAAGGATATGTTATTATCTTATCAACAAAAACAGCAAGGAACATGGCTCGTCCTACGTATCGATGGCTCCGTACACCGATTAAAAGACGAAGCTTATCAAGCTGCGATCAAAGCCCAGCAATCACCCTAGCTAGAATAGATTGATAACATACAACCTCAGCCCCCATCATTCCTCGTCAGCCGCTTACTCTAAAGCGCACCACTGAATTTTTCATCATTTTTTTATAATCCTTGAAGGTAAAACGACTCTCCATAAGGGCTATAACCTCAATTTACTGTAATATAAGCCCGATGGGTTTACGAAGGCCTATACCGGTAGGTATCATTGCTAACAAAACACCGATAGTTCCAGCCAGTAAAATAATACCCGTATCATAAAATGGCAAAGCCAAGGATCCAGTCTCTTCAAATCCTAAATCTGCCAAATAAGCATCACCAGAGCGATACATCACCCTCCATAGTAGGGATGCCGATACGAGCCCCAATAACACCAAAAGAAAATTTTCAAAAAATGCGTGGAGTTGTAGTATGATTCCAGGTGTTCCAAAACTCCTTAGCAGTGCAAGCAAGTAGGATTCTTGCCTATATTCAAGCCAGGAAATACTGCCTAAAGTGCAAGACAAGATCACTCCACATCCGATCAAGACTCCCGCTCTAGCAAGTTGCTGAAATCGAGTTACTTTTTCCAAATTATGGATAATTTCCAAAGACGAGACGATCTTGATTTTCCTCTTTTCCGCATCATGATAAGCTGACATTTGTTCGATGTAATCTTCGACCTCTTCGAGAGAAGAAAGATTTGCTATCGTAAAGTTAACAAACCCTTTCTTCAGATAAACTTCCATAAATTCCTGAGGAATGGCAATGGCTCTATCCATGGACAAGTTTTGACTAATCCAATCTGGCATTTCTCTAGGGTGGGCTACTGTATTTCGATCAAGCACTCGAATCCTCTCAACAGAACTCAGATTTAAGTTCCCTTTTGATAAAAACCAGATTTTTGCAGGCTCTGTCAAACTCTGTTCTGTGCGAAACTCTGCTTGGGACTCTCCATAGACAACAATCGGAATAGATGCATCTTTTTTCCAAAATGCTGAAAGCAAGGGTTGTTTGATATGCGTTATTTTGTCATCACCGTATCTTTGCTTCCAAAGCTGCTCCTCTTCATGGGTTCTACCTAATACTGTAGCTGCTTTGTTATTCGGCACTA
The DNA here is from genome assembly GCA_937969495.1 of uncultured Verrucomicrobiales bacterium. Lineage (GTDB taxonomy): Bacteria > Verrucomicrobiota > Verrucomicrobiia > Verrucomicrobiales > Akkermansiaceae > Oceaniferula. The sequence goes on from CALBVY010000015.1 coordinate 26,289, forward strand.
CTTCACTACTAAAGACACGATAGATTGAATTTTTTTCCAGCTGCGACTTCAACTCTCGTTCAATTTCAGCATACAACGTGAGGATCATAGTAGCTAGCAAACCCAATAGCATCGGAACCAACACCTTACTCAAAGGTGATACAGGATATTCACACCAACGTTTGAAGGTGTTCTTCCACAGGTAAAAAGGTATTGAAATCCAAGATGTCATTAGAAATAAAATCCAAACGATGGTCGTGAGAAGCCACAAGGCAGGTTGTCCCCTCAGATACAGACTTTCTAATTGCTTTGCAAATAATATCAGTATTCAAATCATCCAAACCTGATGTCGGTTCATCCAATAAGAGCAATGACGGACTTTTGGCAAGGGCTCGGGCAATACTCGCCCTTTGCTGCTGTCCCCCAGAGAGCTGCTGCGGCATTTTGTTCGCATACTTACTAATACCTAACAAGTCTAACCAATATTTTGCATCACATTTGCTACGACCTGCCATATCCAAAGCTAATGAAATATTACGTTCAATGCTTGCGAGAGGCAGTAAGTTGATCTGTTGAAAAACAAAACCTACCTCCATCTTAAGAAAACGTGGAGATCCCACCGCATATGGTGAATCTGTTTTTATTATTCCTGAAGCTGGAGGAAGTAACCCAGCAGCAAGTCTTAGCAAAGTACTCTTACCACAACCAGAAAACCCTTTTATCAGAGTAATTCCGGAGTCTGCCGAAAAATCAAGTCCATCAAATACAAATTCTTTCGATCTAGGATAACGAAATTTTAATTGTTGGATTTCAATTTTCATTACCGTTTTTAATCAAAATGGTTTGCGGGCCAACTTGTAATACCGTGCTTTTGGGCCATAGATGTTTCACTAGACCAGACCAGCCATGCTTTTTGAGAATTGATGGAGCGATAAACGCGATATCTTTTTTTTGCACCAAAGAATGCGCTTTAGGGTACTTACGGTAAATATGCACAAAATGACTCTCCCCACTTGAGTGCTTCGCCACTTCGACAGGCAAATTACTAAGTTTAAAAATAGAATTATGCTTAATCCCAGCTCCTGTCTCGATTTCCTCAATTCGATCAAACGTGCCCTCAATCAATTTTCCAGTTTGAGAATCCTGTAATAGAACCATAAGGTTTTCTGGCTTGGCCTCCCGGGAATAAGAATTGGTTAGTTTGACGACAACTTCGTAATGCTTTTCATCTACAAGAGTAGCGATCGTGGTATTATTACTTATCCATGTCGGCTTGTCCTTATCCCTTGGTTTCCCAATTTCTTGTTTAACCGATTCTGAAAGTTCAAGTTTACCTTCAAACGCAGCCTTTACAATAGAACGTCTCTCGAGAAGTTCGAACCTCTTACGCTTTCGCTTTAGATCCAAGAGTCCCTCGGATTCAAAAAGCTCAAATTCTTTTTTTACATTTTCGGGATCAATTTGAGATTGTATACGCTGGATTTTTTTATCGATATCAAGCAAACCAGTACTAATACGCTCTCTAAGTCCTCCGATATCTTCTCCTTGCTCTAAAAAACTGACCAATTCTTCTTTTTTTGACTTCAGACCATCTAACGCTAGTTTTTGTTTTTCAATTAATTCGTCACTATTCCAGCGCTCATCTCTTAACTTTATCTTAAATTTTTCTTCTTCTACACTAAGCGCTTTACGCTCAAGCTCAAGTTCTTCTGGATCAACCGTCATCCAATGCTCATCTTTTTTTAAAATTTGCCCATCTTTAGCATGAACGACTATAAATCTCGCGATATCTGTTTTGATGCTATCATAGTTGCGAGGGCGTATAGAGCCCTCTTCAAGCCCCAACCAAATACGGTTTGTTTTAGGGAAATCAGAGAGTTCTGGAGCCTGTTTCTCCGCCCATGCAGCATATGAGAAAAGGAAACATAGTAACCATGTAATCTTTGATAGCATCTTAATTTTTGTTCCAATAAACATCATCCCAAAGCCAAAATTGAATATCCATCCGGGTAATTTGGTTATCCAAATTTTGTTTTTTTTCTTCGAGTTCTTGAAATTCTTCATACTCCTTAAGCACCGTATCTAGCACCCCTTTGTCGGTTTTCTTTTTGAGATAGTTTATTCTTCCTGTGAGTTTATTTCTCGCTATCTGTAAGCGGCCATATGATTGTTTGAGTTGGCTTAATCTCTGAATTTCACTTTCCATGGAAAGTCGCAATTGATCTGTCGTGTACTTTGCCCTAACTTTCGCCAATCGCAAATCTTTCTTACCCGTAATATTTGTCAGATCAATTGTCTTTGATAAACTGGCAAATAAGAAAAAATCATCAGAACTCAAGCCCATCTGACTATTCTGATCACTTGAGAACAGTACTGGACTGCTGACTCCTTGACTCAAATTGGGCAGTTGCCTTAATTTTACGTTCAGAATGCTTAGCGCAGAAGCTTCAATTTGTATAGTTTGAAGCTTCAAACCTAACTTCCCAAATTTTTCCCCAAATCTAAGGTTTTCATAACGGTTTTTATAAGAAACCTTTGGAATTTTCCCAGAAGGTTTCCAGTTATGGCCCGGTGTATTCAAAAGACGATTTAGCGCTAAACGCTGATTAGCACGTGTTCGCATAATGATCCTTTTCTCTTGGGCTAGAGAAGTTATTTTACCGGAAATCTCGTCTATCGAAGCACGGCCTATCAATTTCTCCTTCTTTAAAACCTCATTATACCGCTCACTCAGTATTCTTTCTTCTAAGAAATTAGTATATAATTGTATATAGACTTGTCTACGTGTTAACTCATATGACCATTCCGCCTGCAAGGACTGAAGAGCTAGAGCATAAGATTGACCATAAAACCTAACGGGATTGGGTATATTGAAAGATGCTAGGACTCGTGTATCAATATCATTAGAGCCAAGAGCTGCTAAGCCACTCAAGCTTTGACTGAGGCCTATAAACCCTTGGATTTTGGGAATAAGTGCCAGCCACTGATCTTTACGCTGTTTTCTAGCGTTTGCTATTTGGTCACGCCCTCGTCTTAATACAATATTCTCTCTCTCTAGTATTCTAGTAGCTTCAGCCCAAGAAAGTCTTTCTCTGTCTTTTAGCTGATCTGATTTCTGAAGCGTTTTTAGCGTAATAGCTTGTTCGTTAGAACGCTCTGCTAAGTTAGTTGCCAAACGTTTCTGTACACAACTTGAAGAGAAGATGAGTATGAAACATGTTACCATGTAGAGCTTCGAAGACATAAGTAATTAACATAATACACATAGTGTGTAATGGCTATCTGGCAGATCATTCTCTCAGCTCCTGGGAGAGATAAATATCTACATTCTAGTCTGATGTGCGTATTATAAATGTCCCAGATACTTGCGCAGCATCAGTTGTTCCATCGTCCACTGTGCCAATATAAACTCCAGTGCTTTCCGAAGAAAACTGCAATTCATAGGAGCCATCAAATGTGTTGTTTCCGTTGCTTACAACTAACGTTGCATTATCAGTTCCAGGGATTCTTCTCCACGTATATGCAACACTCTCACCACCTGACAGTGTGAGGTCGCTGTTAACCCCAACTCGTTGTATCCCATTGCCAAGTTCATCGATATCTGCATTCAGTGAATTGCCGAAAGTGACATCACTAATAAATTGGATAGTGAAGTTATCCGCTGGATTGGGAACTCCGTTATTGAATAATACGAATAAACCATCTAAGCTCTCTGGAACAATAGCACTAGGACGATTGGGATCAATAACTGGGTTATAATTAAAGGGAACTGCTCCTCCTCCTTCTAATCGAATCAATGAATTAGGTGGAAGCGTCGTATCTAAACCAGGAAAGCTCGACCCAACGATTGAAAGAACAATACTACTAACTGAAACACTAAAACTCCCATTATTGTTAAAAGTAATATCCATTTGAACTGTGGGATGGGTTGGGGCAGCAGTAATACTCCCCGTCGCTGAGTCTGAGTGAAAATAATACGCAAAAGAGTTATTTGCAGCGTTAAAGCCTCCCGTCTGATTGAGATCATCAGATGAGACACCATTTAAAGTAATCACTGCGCTATTCTCATTTACTGCCAGATATGTGTAGGTCCGATCAGATAGAGAATCGGGGAAAGAAATATCAGACACATCGCCATTAATATTTGGAAATTGCTGAACATTATTAGAACCTAGATTGTAAACAAAGTTTCCAGTTTCAGTTTCACCATTGGTAACAGCTCCTTCAGTTCCCACATTTCTGCTAAAGGTAAAACTAACTCCCCCTTGAAGCTGGATGGTCAGACCATCCAAAGTCTTAGGGCGGGTTGTTTCTGGAGACTCATCGTCACCACCACCACCGCCACCACCACAACTGGATAAGACAAAAGTACAAACCAAAGGTAGTGTAAGAGCTGCAAGACAAGTTTTGAAAGAATGTAATATTTTCATTAGTATATTTGGGACAAGTAAATGTTGGCAGTATTGAATCCATTTTCTGCTACCTTGTCCACAAAAAACTCTGAAGGAATTGTTATACTTCAGCTTGTGAGTATTCCCCCTTGCAAAACGCCCCATCAGGGCTAGGTATTATTTTGTCTATCGCGGAATTTTCCGCAGTAACCATAACAAACACATGAAAAAGACTATTCCATTTGCTACAATCGCCATGCTGGGGCTCTCCTTGAGCCCTATTCATGCCGATGATGCTACTACCACAAAAGCTGCTACTGAAGCAGCCGCAACCGTTGAGAAAATCCCTGTCTACATCGTTGTAGTCAGCGGCAAGGGCTGAGGCGTCGGTGCAAAAGCCAGTTCGGCGATTAAAGCACAAGACGGCGTTAAAAACGTTCTCCTCTCCGGTTACCGCGCCACCGTTCTCATGAACGACGGCAAGGAACTCGATGAAGCAAAAATTCAAAAAGCCATCACAGGTAAAGGCCTAAAGATGACTTCCTTCGCGAAGTCTGAAGCCATTGTTCCTGATATGGTCTACCAGCTCAAAGTATCTGGTGGTGGATGATCAATCGATGCTGACAAGGCCCGTGTGGCCTTAGAAAAAATGGATGGTATCACTGCTGCTTATGTTGCTAAAGACGTTGATATTCACTTAGCAAAAGGTGCTTCATTTAACGAAGAGGAGATCGCAGAGATCCTTAAGAAGTATAAAATGACAGTGCGTAGCTCTAAGAAACTCGATACTCTACCATTCTAATTACATCATACACCGCGCTTAATTCTACGCGATAGACATTCTGAACCCCCGCTCGCCGTCCACTTGTGATAGCGAGCGGGTTTTATTTTTTATGGACAATGAGTAAAAACGGTGAAGTCTCACGGTGACCATTTCGCACATAATGAGACACGTTAAACATCTCACCGGGTAATTGCTCCACCCATGCACTAACTTCCGCTGCTTCACGCTCACCACCTATGTGACCAGGGTAACACATCACACTCAACACTCCCCCAGACTTCAAGCATGCGGTAGCCTGCTGCAGGGCATCTAAGGTAGTCTCTAGCTGTGTGATAATTGCCTTATCCGCACCCGGAAGATACCCTAAATTAAACATCACACAGGCTACCTCCCCCATCAGCTCCTCGCAAATGATCTGCTTCATCTCAGCGTGATTTTTCTGATGTAGTTCCACCGTATTCATCAGCACACCTTCATCGGTAAGGCGCTGGCTCGCTGAGGCTATCGCTTGTTCTTGAATATCAAATCCAATCACTCGACCACTATCCCCTACCAACGACGCTAGAAAAAGAGTGTCGTGACCATTCCCCACAGTGGCATCAATCACCACATCTCCCACACATACTACCTCCGCAACCAAGTGATGCGCAGTTTTAAGCAGATTCCCCGTCGAAATAAGACCACATGGGGGTGATAGAGGAAACGGAATATTCAGCTCAGGATCAAGGTCAACTCCACCAGTCAGAAATTCTGCAAAATGTTTTGCTACAGCAGGTGCCATTAATGCGCCTTTGGATCCCAGACCGTTAAAAAATCCCAACTTTCCATTGTTAGGATGCAAGCCAATGACAGGCCGGCTACTCCTAACAATAGGACGCACCCCAGCTTCTTGCGCCACTACTTCCACCGGTAGATCGCACCAAGACGCTAATTTACTTAACACCTCAGCACGCCCTTCAGGTGTCACTTCAGAATTCAGATTTTCCCAATCATAAGTCGCACCCACCTTCCATGTACCATCACCACGAGCAGCTAACCAACCATCAGCATGATAACGCTCGTGCTCAGGCAGCCCTTTGATTTTCACCGTAAGGATTTCTCCCTTAGCGCAGCGGTGTGGTATGTCACCAAACCAGCCCCTACCACGAAGTCCATAAGCGCCCTGACACAGAATAATCTTACCCGCCGTGATACCTTTCCAGATCACACCATGTGAGAGAAACTCCGCATCCTGTTCGTGAAAATCATCTTCTCGATAGGCATTCTGACTCATCAATCTTTGCTGAACTGAGGTGAGAAATTTTTGACTATCTAACCAAGCCCCACCAAACATCTGTAGACCTCCATACTCAGACTTCAGCCCCCCTTTATCAAAGGACTTTTCCGCTCCCCACTTACCATGCTGAGCCGCCTTCCCCCGCCATTTTTCTCGCTCCCGCTTTGAACGAAACAAGCGAACCACATCACATGCATGGTAAAACTTCTCTCCTGTCTCCTGCTCCAGCGATTGATAGAATGTTTCCGCAACTGGCAGATATTCATCCTGTCGCCATGCTGGATTAAGCCCCTTACCAGTTAGAGGAGTCACTAAACCCGCCGCGACACGCGATGAGGAACCTTGATCTTGCCGATCCACCACCAGCACCTTCTCCCCTCGTTGAAGAAGAGCCAAAGCTAACGTACTACCAGCTATTCCCTGCCCAATGATGATCGAGTCATATTCCATGCGCGCTGACACTCACGTTACATCACGATTCACCATCCGCAGCAAGCTCTTCCATCAGAGCGTGATTAGGATCTTGCCAGCCTGACTGAAACCCCTTGGCGTAATTAAATAAATCACGGTGCATATACTCGTAGTAAGCTTCTTTTTGCTCCTTATTCAGCCTATGCCAAATACAGACATTAAAGGCACGAGTAACTTTCTGCATCATTTTCAGGGTGAGGCGCCGCCCTTTACGCGCTTTTTGCACCTGCTTGTGCGTCAGCTGTTCAGTGGAAACGGCTACAATATCATGGTTTTCCAGCCCCCAAGCTTCCATCATATGATCGAGCGGTTGGGCACCGAGGTCTCGATCGTCTTTGGGGTAGTCGCTATTACTCATAGGTATGGTGTATATCAAAATTTAAAATTTGGAATTTAGAATTTAGAATTTAGAGTGTTTTCATGCCTAGCAAGAAAGATATCCTCGACCTCTACTTCATGGACTCCAGATATAAACTAATTGATATCGCTGCCTTTTTGGATCGGATGGACCGCCATGAAGGAGAGCCAGACTTTCGCCATCATGGCTTTCAAAAAGCACTCGAAGCCATGCTTCAGCCTGGTAATAAACCACGCGCTCAGGCGGTGCTTGAGGCACTTTCTGATCACTCGGAAAAACCTATCCCCAAAGCTACCATCCAAGGTGCCTTTGGTGCATGCCGTGATTAATTTAAAAAACTCTCTCTTTAATGAAATACATTGAACCACACGCTCACATGGTGAGCAGGACAACAGACGACTATCAGGCTATGGCTATGGCCGGTTGTGAAATCATCTGTGAGCCAGCCTTCTGGGCAGGCTTTGATCGCTCATCCCCGCAGGGCTTTTACGATTACTACCGTCAACTAACAGAATACGAACCTGCGCGAGCCCAGAAATTTGGGATCAAGCACTACTGCTGGCTCTGCATCAATCCCAAGGAGGCTGAGGACGCTGGATTCGCGCGTGAAGTCATGGCCATCATCCCTGAGTTTATGGACTGCCCCACCGTACTTGGCATTGGTGAGATCGGCCTCAATAAAAATACTGTTAGCGAGCTAGCTATCTTCGAAGAACATGTAGCAATAGCCCAGAAATACGATACCCCCATCCTCATTCACACCCCCCATCTGGAGGACAAACTCAAGGGCACTAAACTCATCATTGATGCATTAAAAAATGCCCAGATCGACCCCAGTAGAATCATCATTGACCATGTAGAGGAGCATACCGCGGGGCTGGTGCTTGATGAAGGTTTCTGGGCAGGTATGACGCTATACCCTGAATCAAAATGCACCCCTGGTAGAGCCATTGATATTCTGGAAAACTTCGGCATGGAAAACATCTGGATGAACTCCGCATGCGATTGGGGGATTTCTGATCCCCTAGCCGTAGCCAAGTGCGCTGTGGAAATGAAAAAACGCCAACACAGCACCGAGATAGTGCAAAAAATCATCTACGACAATCCTGTCAAATTCCTCAGTCAAAGTAAAAACTTTACCGCCTAACATCCATGGACATCGAGAAACTTGAACCACTTACCGCCGAGTTAGGAAAGCTCTCTGCTGCTGAACAAGATTACATCGCCGGATTTCTGCTCGTGGAGCGGATGAAACGTAATCAGCTTGTTATGCCAGTGATTCACAAGCGGATCGAGGACGCAGATCCTGAAAACTGGAGCGACTGGAAAAACACCAAACCTCAGTTAGACAATGCCTAACACTCAAGTTTTCCTTCATCACCATGCCGTGGATCACCTGCTAGCCATAGGAAACCCTTCTGGTATTGCAGCTTTCATCGATCAACTAAAACACAACCCTGAAACCGTAGGCGACTACCGTCTACCTGATCCCCGAGGCCGTATGATCGAGGTGAAAATTCTTGGCAGACAAGCGCTTTTATTTTTCAAAGACCCATTTGCTAACATCATCAAAATTCTTGAAATCCGCAACGTCGAAGCGGCGTAGAAAACCTAACATACTAACCTTTTCCCAAGTTGAATATCCCCACGCATTCATCCGCCCATATTGCCTACTGCACAAATATCTACCCTGCAGAAAGCTGGGCGGAAACACTCCGCGCGCTCCAAGATCACACTTTACAAGTTAGAGATAAATTACAGCCAGACGGCCGCTACGCGATCGGACTCAGGCTCTCCGCACAGGCAGCCACTGAATTATTAAATGGCGATAATCTCACCAATTTCAAAAACTGGCTAGAGCAAGAAAACTGTTATGTTTTCACCATCAACGGCTTCCCCTATGGATCTTTTCACGGCACACGGGTCAAAGAAAAAGTCTATCAGCCGGATTGGACTAAGGACACGCGTCTCGATTACACCATTCAGCTTTTTGAGATCATTGCTCGCTTGGTACCAGAAGGGGTAGATGGCTCCATATCCAGCCTCCCTGCTTCCTTCAAAGAGTTCGATGCAGATGAACCCACCATCTTCAAGAATTTAGAAAAATGCGCGGTCGTTATTGAAGAACTCAGTCACAAGCACGGCAGAGATCTTCACCTTGGCTTAGAGCCTGAGCCACTAGGGTATTTTGAAAATACAGAAGAAACTCTCGCATTTTTCAAACGATTCCTCAGCGTATCTTCTGATCCCGAACTCATCAAACGTAGGATTGGTATTAACTATGACACCTGCCACTTCGCGCTCGAGTTTGATGACTGCAGAACATCGTTAGACGCACTACGTGATGCAGGTTTAAGGATTTCTAAAGTTCACCTCTCTAGCGCTCTTGAGTTTAAGGCAGATTCAGACACCGCGCTAAAGGCCATCCGGCAGTTTGATGAACCCACCTATCTCCATCAGGTAATACTATTAGATGACGATGGCTTTCTCACAAGATACCGTGACTTACCGGAATTCTTTGAGAGCCTGCAGCTGTCTCGTCAAGCACAACCGGATGCTCTAGTAGGTAGAATCCACTTCCACATTCCGCTCTATAATCAGCCCGCTATGCCGCTTGGTTCCACTCAGGATCATGCGCTAGACGCACTTACCTATCTCGCAGAGCATCCTGATTTTTGCAGTCACTTTGAGATAGAAACCTACACTTGGGGAGTGCTCCCAGATGACATGCAGATTAAAATTGAAGATCAGATTGTGCGTGAGTATCAGTGGGTATTTGATCATCTTGAACGCTAAAAAACCTTAGTAAACATCACGGGCATAACGCTTCTCTTTGCGCAGCTCCTTGATGTATTCCTCGGCTTCTGAAGCATTCATACCTCCCTGTTCTTGGGCAATTTCGATAAGTGCTTTATCCACATCCTTAGCCATACGTGAGGCATCACCACAGACGTAGAAGCTAGCACCACCCTGAAGCCATGCCCAGAGTTCTGCGGCACTTTCCTTCATGCGATGTTGCACATAGATTTTCTCTTTCTGGTCTCGTGAAAATGCGGTATCTAGACGATTGAGTGTGCCATTTTCCTGCATTGCCTTCAGTTCATCTTCATAGAGGAAATCTGAACCAACATGCTGATCCCCAAAGAAAAGCCAATTACGCCCCTTTGCCTCAGTGGCTTGGCGTTCTTCAAGAAATGCTCGGAACGGTGCAATACCTGTACCCGGCCCCACCATAATCACGTCTGTATCAGTATTTTCAGGTAGGCGGAAAGCTTTATTGGTATGAACAAAGACCCCAGGCTTCATCCCCTCTGCTCGATCCGCAAGGAAAGTAGAACAAACTCCACCACGCTCACGATAGTGGCTGTGGTAACGCACGATAGCCACCGTAAGATGCACTTCCCCAGGGTGAGCCTTAGGACTGGATGCAATGGAGTAGAGGCGCGGCTGAAGTTTCTTTAAAATCGATACAAAATCCTCACCATCCTCAAAGTCTGCAGGGTGATCATGGATGAGGTCAATTAACTCACGACCCCAGATAAAATCATCAATATGCTCTTTCTCATCCGCTTCAATAATCGCACGCAACATCGGCGAGCCACTACGCTTCTGCCAAGCTACGAGAAATGCCTTGGTAAGCTTCCGGATATCATAGTGCGCTATCAGCGCGTCACGTAGAGGAGCTTCACCGCCACTGGGTAGAGGCACATCATCATTGGTATTAAAGGGTAAACCAGCAAGAATTTCATCAACGATTTCAGGTGGATTCAGAGCCATAACACCCAGTGCATCCCCGGCTTCGTACTCAAGCCCTGAATCTTCAAGAGAAAGTTCGATGTGGTTGGTCTGCTTGGCAGAACCTTCCGCATTAAGGTTGTAGTTATTGAGAATTTCAGACCGGAAAGGATTCTTTTTCCCATAGCCTTGTGGTTCTTCATCATCGGATGTTTCCTTGGCAATAGACTCAGTGCCTAAAGCACCTAAGACCCCAGAGCGCCAGAGTGCGTAGCTATCATCAAAATCTACATCACAGTCAATACGATCAAAAATTCTCTCCGCACCAAGTGCCGCCAGCCGCTCGTCAAACTCAATACCACAAATGCAGAAGTCAGGGTAATCGGTATCACCCAGTGACAGAACAGAATACTTTGTCTTCTCTAACTTCGGTGCCGCATCACTCATCAGCCAAGCATGTAAATCCATGGCATTATCGGGTGGATCACCGTCACCATAAGTGCTGGTTATGATCAAAAGATGCTCTTCTGAGGAAAGCTTCTCCTTATCATAAGCCGCCATATCCACGACCTCTGGAGAGAACCCTACTTTTGCAAGTGCTTTGCCAGTTTTCTTAGCAAGATTCTCGGCATTACCAGTCTGAGATCCCCATAAGATGGTAATTTGCCGCCCCTGCGCCGGCTGTATCTCTGCAAGTTTCTTAGCCAAAAATGTATTTAGCCATTCACGTTGCTCCTGAGTAAAAGGAGCATCGTCCGGGAGTGTTAAATCAATATTCATGTGGAAATATCAGATAGTTTGCTTCCAGGGGGTAAAAGCACGTATTTTCAGCCAATAAAGCTGGCTCAATGGGGAGATACGCTGTGAGCCAAGGGCTTACAAGATTGTTTTAACCTTAGTTGAGTCATTCTTAGCCACATTAGGGAAAACAAGAGTAAACCTGATATCAAAATAATCAACACCCGCGACGGCTCGCCACCAAAGGACGGAGTAAAGCCATGGGGAGCAAGGCGATCCCTGCCGCTAGTAGAGCAACCTTCCAACCAGGGTAAACCCGTGCACGATCTGTATGCAGCGCCACTATCGAGTCTGATACCACTTTCTCCGCTGTCACATAAAATCCCTCACGCGATGGTAGGCTCGTCTGATCTTCTGTGCGCATGGCCACTTTCCCAAAATTTGTATGCACTGGCCCAGGGCATACCGCAAGCACAGGGATACCAAACTCACGTAACTCTAGCCGAAGTGCTTCAGAGAAGCTACTGACGTAGGCCTTGGTAGCGGCATAAACCGCAAAGTTAGGAATGGGTAATGTACTAGCCAGTGAGCTGACATTGATAATCGCACCTCCTTGTTCATTACCTCCTTGTTCAGCACCGGTCAGCATATTTGGCAGGAATCCATGGCAAAGATGGGTTAATGCCGTGATGTTAACTTGCAACATAGCATTGAGCTTGGGCCACTCAGCACCAGAGAACGCCCCATAGTCACCCATACCTGCATTGTTGACCAATAAATCAGGCTTTAAACCCATTGTTTCACATCTCTCGACTAGCCCCACACACTGATCCTCAAGGGTAAGATCCACCGTCAGGCAGTGCACTTCCGTCTTGGGGGATGAGAGCGCTAGTTCGCCAGCGAGCTGTTCAAGTAGATCACCTCTCCGCGCTACCAGAATCAATGTTTTACAAGAAGCCGCCAGCTGGCGTGCATACTCCGCCCCCAACCCAGAGGATGCTCCAGTCACCAGCGCGCAACGATATTTCCGAGGATGGTGATGGGCTTTCATCTGACAGCTAAGGCGATAGTTAGAAATATGTTAAGAAGCTGGATTTTGCTTATTATCCACCTTAACAATACGCAGCGGCAGGCGTTGGATCAGCTCGTCATCAATACTGATATCAATGGAGTAGAAACCATCTTCAGGGAACTTAAGCCCTTGGAGATTAAGCACAAGATTCCGTGTCATAAAGGGAACGTTGTCAGGAAGGTCTACTGGCATGTCTGCCTCAATAGGCATTTTATCATCAAGCGACTTTCCATCGGCATCGATAATATTAACCGAGAACTTGTGCTGCCCGCTATCTTCCGGGGTAATGCAGAGGCGAATAGCTAGACAACATTGAGGATGCACGACGGGCAGAGCCTGTGCTGCCAGAGTGTCAAAAGTGCCGGAGAGCACCATCTTACCATTGTAGTCAGCAGCGAAGTCACAGAGAGTTGCAATTTGAATATCCATAATATAAATAGCCTTGATTGAAGGCGTCATGTATTTGCCCTTAAATAAGCCGAGAGTCCACCCATAAAAAGAGGGATTTTCATCAAAGTCATCCAGTTCAAGGTAGCAACTGTAAACAAGGCACCTAAAATCAGGAAGTAAAGTGCTCCCACCCGCCACCTAAGGATACGGAGGGAACCATATCACTTGTTAGCTTTCCGATAGGGGTTAATGACAACTGTGAAAAGTGCGCATTCCACTTTTCAGTCATCGTATCTAATTCATGGGCTGGAACAGTAAACAGAAGTTCATAGTCTTCGCCATCACCTAGTGCACCAGCGGTATCACTCCCCTTGCTACAGGGAATCATCGCCTCATTAAGCTCATAGCCACAGCCACTCAACGCAGCAAGGCGAGGAAGATCCTTGGCTAACCCATCCGAAAGATCCATCATCGAATGAATAGAGAAATCGCGCACCAACCATTGTGCCTCCTTGACTCTTGGATGAAAACTCAAGTGTTTACCTTGAATAGACCCACCCAGTAGACCCGTAACCATGATGACGTCATTGACCTTTCCTCCATCACGCCTCACAAGATGAGCTTTTTTCACCCAGCCAGTACCCGATATTGAGATCACCGCAGCGGAAGAAGTAGGCAGAGAGCTTGTCTCCCCACCGCTGATGACGGCTCCATACTCTGCAGCACACTTCTGCATCCCTTGGTAAAGTTTCTCCACATAAGCCACATGCTGAGTCTCAGGCATCACCAAGGTCACCAAAAGCTGAGACGGCATTCCTCCCATCGCTGCAAAGTCACTAATAACGCGAGCCACCGCCTTCCAGCCTACTTGTTCTCCAGGGGTCTCTGCTAAAAAATGGACGCCTTCCACGATGCAGTCCGTCTTCAGTAGCTGATAACGCTCCTCATCTCCCACATCAATCACAGCACAATCATCCCCTGGCCCGACGACGACATCCGCGCCTTTACCCAGACCTTTGACCAGCCGCCCAATAAGCGCATCTTCACCAATATGTTTAAGATCTTCCACAGCTGCGCTATTTCACCTAAAATCCCCGCTTAACCCAAAACAATTCATCATAAATTTATCACGTAATTTCTGTGATTTTTAGTGATTTTGCAGCATAATGTGTTCGTGCCAATTCGATTTCTCACTTTTCTGACACTACTCATCCTCCCTCTCTCTGCTGCACCAAGTAAGAAAAAGGCGATGCAGGAGTTAGAAAAAAATAACTTCTACCAAGAGGGAGCCAAAGCCATGGACGGCCAGCTTCCTGATATTGCCATCGGGAAATTTCAAAATGCCCTTAATGATAAAAACCTCAGCACGGATGCCAAAGCCTTTACCAATCTCGCCCTCGCTGAGGCTCTTATTCGCTCCAGCATCACCCCTCAAGGCAATACGCGCCAAGCTGCTGACGCACTAGAAATACTAGATTCCAAGGAGCTTGCCGAAATCCCCTCGACCCCTATCTGGAAGGCAGAAGCACTCGCTTCACTCGGACGCCTTCAAGAGGCTGAAGAAGCCCTTGCTGAAATCGAAGAAACACACACCCATTATCATCATACCCAGCTCGCTCGTGCCCGTATCCAGATGGCACTTAATCGAAACAACGATGCCGTCACCACACTTCATACCCTATCAGCATCTAAGGTAGCCAACGTCAAAAATACCGCCAAACTTCTAGCTGCCGAGATTTACATCGCCCAAGCACGCTTCGAGCTAGCCTCTGAATCTCTCGATCACGTGGATAACCAAAATGCCACTGCCGCAAGACTCAAGGAATACCTCCGTGCACGCTTACTCCTCAGTGAAGGTAAAACCAAGGAAGCCATCAGCCTATTCCAATCTCTTATCACCGCTCCAGACTTACTCAGTAAGCGTATTTTCCGCGCCTCTATGCTTGGGCTTTCTGATGCTCTAGCAGCCGATAAACAAACTGAACGAGCCATCAATACCTTATCAGAATACATCAACGACCATCCAGACTCTCAGCTTATTGAACCCTTCTTCATGCGCCTCACCCTCTTACTTCCTGAAGAAGTCCCTCTCGATCACCCTACGTTTATAAAGCTCCGTGAATGGAGTGACCACAAATCATTAGGTGATAACTTCCTCATCCCCCTAGGACCATCCGCCGCCACACCACTCATCTCGCGCCCATCTCCTGATAAGCAAAATGACCGCGCCACACTCGCTCTCTATTACCGAGCTAAGCTACTGGCAAGATCCTCCAATGCCGCCAATCACAACAGAGCCTTATCACTGTTTGCAAGACTGCGTACATCACACCCAACTCAGCATCTATCCCCTAACCAACTCCACCTTAAGTTATCTTCAGCATCTCTGCTAGACACCGCTTACCTTCACCTCAAACAAAACCAACCTGAGCGCGCGACTTACACCTTAGAAGCAATGGAGAAAATCGCTTTCTCATCTGAGTTAAAAGATAAAGCCAGCTACCTGAGGGGCTTTTTGCTCGCCAAGGAATCACGCCACGAAGAAGCCCTTGCCGCCTTTAATTTAGCTAGACTTTCTTCCTCTTCAGATATTGCCTCCGCCGCCAGTCTTAATGCTGGAATCATGTCTCTGCTCTCCAGTAACCTTAAAGCTTTTGAAAAAATTGCTGCATCCCATGAGCAACAAAAAACTCTCCGCACTGCACTTCTACTTGAGCGTGCACTCTGGAAATCCAATGTCGGAGATCTATCAGGACGTAATGATCTTGAGTCCTTTATTATCACACACCCAGATCACCCACGTGAAAATGAAGCGCGGCTCGCTCTAGCAGCAGCATGTGTGGATATCACCCCCGCCGATCTCATCTTAGCCAAAGCACAGCTGGAAATAATCACCACTAGACTAACAACGGAAGCAGACCAACTGGCAATCACACGCATTGGTATCCGTGCCGAAGAACTCGCTCAGGAGTGGTCTACTGCCATTACCATCGCGGAGTCTTTTATTAAAAAATTTCCGAATAGTCTCAATTTACCTTCTATTATGCTCAAAAAAGGACAGGCACTTTACCACAATGAAGACTTTAATGCCTCACGCCGAGTATTCCAAGAAGTAGCCAGCAAATACCCCGATAGCCCACTCAAGATTTATGCTGATTTCTATGCCGCAATGGCAGCTCGCCTAGGAGGCACCACACAATCTCGCGAGGAATGCATCACCATGTTCCAAACTATCATTGATAGCTCACACCCACTCGCTAACGAAGCTCGCATTCAACAATCACGTATTCTCATCGATCTGCGGCGTTACGATGAAGCTCAACAAGCACTCTCACCATTAAAAAAAGCCCAGCACCCGCCCCTCCGTCGTGATGCCGGTATCCTCCTAGCAGATTGCCTACACCGTCAAGGCGCAAGCGATAGCTCACGGTATCAGGAAGCCGTGGATATTTATAATAAGCTATTAAATGAGGAAAGCTTACCCCGTTCATGGAATCACCGTATTCACTATTTACGTGGGCAGACATATGAAAGCATGAAGCACCGTGGTAAGGCGTTAGATTCTTATCTTGATGTGGTCTTACGTGCAGATGCAAACCAACCCAGCACGGATGCGAGCGAGGAATGGTTCTGGTTTTACCGTTGTGGATTTAAAGCTCTTGCTATGCTTGAGACTGAAAAGCGCTGGGAAGCCGCCGTTAAGCTAGCTCGCCGCATCGCCACCTTCAAGGGCCCTCGTGCTGAAGAGGCGGAAAAACGGGCTATTAACCTCGCTGATACCCACATGGTCTGGGAAGAATAATCCAAAACTCACAAACTAACAAAAAATATGCGCACCGCCGTCTATGCCGGGTCATTTGATCCCCCTACCAATGGCCATCTCTGGATGATCAAACAAGGCTTGGAAATGTTTGATCGCCTCTACGTCGCGATTGGCAGTAACCCCGCCAAAAACTACAGCTTCACTGTGGAAGAAAGAATCCAGTTACTCCGTGAATCTATTCCATCCTGTGAGCGACTCACTATTTCTGAGTTTAACAACCGTTACCTTGTGGACTACGCACGTGATGTAAATGCACAATACATCCTCCGAGGTATCCGCTCCTCTAACGATTACGAATATGAGCGAGTAATGCGCCACATCAACGGTGATATGGCACCTAAGATCACCACCACTTTCCTCATGCCGCCACGCGATATCGCCGAACTTTCATCCAGTATGGTCAAGAGCCTCATTGGCCCCGAAGGATGGCAAGAACCTGTTCGGCGCTATGTTCCTGAGCCTGTATTCCATGCATTGGAAAACATGGACCGTAGCTATCATTGATCAAATGATGTTTATAGCTCAATCAAGAGCTAGTTCATTTTCAGGAAAACGTCAAAGTGTATCACGTAGTGAAGTATGTAACGGCGTGAATACCAAATAATTGTTAGGAACACAATTCACAGAGATTCTCGCGAGAGACCCAACTATACTTAAGATTTCTCATTATCATTGCGCTATCAAATTCTACAGAGCCTTCTGGAAACATAGAAGTATTCGAGAGAAATAGGCGGAATAACCCTCTCTTATTTTTGATCCTCAACAAAGCAATTAAACTTTCGAAAACTCTAGCGCTTTATGGAGATACCCCTCTAAACGTTAAAACTCTGAAGATCAGTTGGGCTTTAGTAATAGGTGTTTAATTGATCTTTGTTAAGCGTATTTAATGATCAATTAATCAAAGCGAAGTCAAACCGGTATGGCCGGTGATGTGGTAGGCGGGAATTAAAATCTCCCGCCTACCCGATTATCTTAATGACTCAAAGTCACCTCTTTAGGCAATTTCCACATGGCACCAGTTGCAGGGTCGACAAGTGCTCCAATAGCACCACCGAAAACAATATTACCAGCATACCAAGGATCCAAGGATGCATTAAGGTTTTGAACTCCCTTTGATGTTGTAATATCGTATTTAGCTGGTTTGAAATAACCATTAGAAGCTGGTAAGTTAGCTGTAGTCGGTGCAGTTCCAGAATAAACAACATTGTTTGTTGATTGATTTGTAACAGTAATTTTCACAGGCTTATCGCTTTTAAAAGCTACGGGGTAATTCGATTTACTTACAATTGAAGCGCAGCTAGCAAGGCTAAGGATCGGCAATACCATTATTAATTTGTGTTTTATTGTCATAAGATTTTTAATTTAAAAAAGATGCTTTAGCACCACAAACCAGAACGATTCATCGTGCTATTGATAGATCTATCACTTTCTCTCCTTCAGTCAAGCCTAAGACTCACCAGCGCGGTCGGATTTATGGTGCTGTATTTGTTATACTCTTTGTTTTCGAAAATGCCGTCGAAAAGTTTCCCCGTGTAAATCTTCGATCCCCTTAAGGATTACCTCTGCACTACGATCACCATTACGGAGTAGGAAATCGCCACAAATGTTAGAATACAACCTTCAAGGCGCGTGAGTCTCATCCTTGACCACATGAAAGGCATAATCAATAAGGTAAGAGCCATCATAACCCCTAGATCTAACCAAGAAACATGTCTTGCTATCAAAGGCTTTACTGATGCGGTTACACCCATGACAGCGAGGATATTAAAGATACATGATCCTATCGCATTTCCAGTAATGATATCCCCTTCTTTTTTAAGAGATGCCACAACCGAAGTCGCCAGCTCTGGTAAGGATGTCCCAAGCGCAAACAAGGTTAGCGATATAATAATCTCAGGAACCCCAAAGACCCTAGCAATCTGCTCTCCATGATCAACCAACCACTGCGCACCTAGCACCAGACCACCTATACCCACAATGATGAGTAAGATATTGATGAGAGGACTTCCGCCTCCTTTTTCAGCCTCATCTAAAACCTCTTTTTCAATCTCACCAAGCTGTTCACCAGCACTCTCTTTTCTCGACATACGCACGCTCATCACCACGTAAATCAACACTCCTGCGGCCAGAATTCCCCCTTCCCACTGAGAAAGCGCCATATCGGCCATCATCACGAGAAAAACGATTGAGCTAACAATTAAAATAGGCATCTCACGGCGGATCAACTGAGAGTGGATAACAATCGGGCAGATCATCGCAGACACACCTAATATTAGCGCTATATTAAAAATGTTAGACCCCACGATATTTCCAAATGCAATATCAGGACTCGCCGCTCCATGTGCCAGCTGAATACCAAACCAAGATGCAGGCACCGCTATAACCTCCGGTGAGTTAGCCTTAAGACACACCAAAAGCTCTGGCATACTCGTACCAAAAGCCACCACAGTAAGCCCCACCACAAGTGGCGAGATACCTAAACGCAGGGCAATACTGGACGCACCTCTGACCAACCATTCAGCACCAAAGTAGAGTAGTGCTAAGCCTGCCGTGAGCCATAAAAAATGTATTGTAAGTTCCACGCACAGGAACATGCACACTCTTTTGCCTTAATTAAACCCAAAATATAAATTTAGATTTTAAAAAATAGCGTCATCTCTGCACACATAAGTCCATCCGCTTATTGTTATCTCACCGATGGGGTGATGAAGCAAACACGCCATAAATCAGCATGACGGCTATCACTAATAATGCTAAGCCAAAAGTCAGATCAAACCAAGACGCCATCCGATGATAGATTTGTTTAATCGAGGAGTTTTGTAACAAAAACACCCACAGACACCAGAGCAATAGCCCCTCCACTACGATGGTCAGCCATAAGATAAATGGCCACTCCCACCCATCTCGATGAACAAGAAAGGGCGCCGTCACTCCGGCTAAAAAAACCGCTACTTTGGGGTTGAGCAAGTTACACAGTAAGCCACGCTTCCAGCTACTGAATCTGCTCATCTCAGATACAGCTCTGAATTCACCCAGCTTTAATCCCTCTGCCCTTAGAGCACTACCAATAAGCTGGCACGCAAGCCAAAGTAGATAGAATGCCGCCAGCCAGCGCATGATCATTTCCAGCCATCCCCCCTGTGTCATCAAAGAGGCTACTCCAGCTACTGCTACCAGCGCATGAAAGGCTAATCCAGAGGCAATACCTAACGCCGTCCAACAGCCCGCACTCCGCCCTTGGCCTAATGAGGTACGAGTGAGCAATACCATATCAGGCCCAGGGCTAAACTGCCCAACAGCCATCAACATGGTAAATGCGAACCACTCCCACACCATGGGGCTTATTTAGTAGTCTCTTTTAACAAAGATGAAACAAGCGAGTGAGAGGATCACCGCCTCAAAGGCTAATGAACTGCCAATGACATAGCTCTCAGAGTGTCTATTTGCCAGCTCCTCTTCCGCCTTATGTATATTTTGCATTGAGGTATCATCTTCTTCAGCAAGAAAAGCCCCCTTCTGAGTCAGGTCTTTTCCATTAATTTTGATTTTAGTCTTCAGTAGATATGTGGCATCACGGGTCTTAGGAAGAGGTACTGCTACTAGCTTTACCACCCGGTGTATTTGAGCAAGACCAGGATCTAACTCTTGCGGTGTATCACTTTGCTCACTCTCACCAGTCGAATAATCCATTTTTAATCCCGCAGATGGAATCGTGTAAGCCATTTTATATAAAAAACTTTCCGCTGCCTGAAATCCCCAGCTTACCCCCCATACCAAAAAGGCCATCAGTAGTGAGAGTAATGTGGATTTTGTCCACACAGCTATAAGTACCGCCACAGAATAAATCAGGCTAAATACAAATATAATAAGCGGCACCGCCCAGAAGATCCCGAAGTTCCATGATTCCATTCTTAGCCCAAATGCAATAAATACGATCACACAAAATACTAGCACTTGGACACCTACAAACAGCAAGCTACTCAAATATTTAGTAAAAAATAGTGTCACCCTGCTGATAGGTTTGGACACAGCCACATCAATCGATCCACTTTCTAGAAAATTAGGAAATACCGAACAAACTGAGATGAGCGCTAGCACAATAGCAAATAATCCCAGCCAGAACGGCACCAGTACATTGGTAAAGGTAGTGAGATAGATATACTGCGCTAGAAAGGCGGGGATCCCCCCAGGACTAGCCCACTCATAAGCTCCAAATAAAACTGATATTCCATTCTCACCTACATTCACAGAGGCGTAAAGCAGGGCGATCAATATGGAAAGTCCCAGCGCTACCCAAAACAGCCTTTTGGCCGTGAGCAAGCGATAGGAATCCCAGAAAATAGTTAATATCTGTGTCATTAGGCTTTCTCCTTCTTTGGTAATTTCGGTGGCATGGCGGCTCCGGGACCTTTATCCCCAACAGTTTCCATAAAGAGTTCTTCCAGCGACTGGCGAACCTCTGTCATGGAAGTGATGGTAACATCAGCAGCTCTTAATAAATCAATCACCGGCTGAACTTCACCCGCATCCTGGTGATACATCGTCAATCTATCAGCCTCCATATTCACACCATGCGTTTTAAGTTTTCCTAGTATCTCAGATCCTAAAGCTCCCATCACGCCGATCTCGTAGCGCCGCGTCTTCTCAGTGAGCTCAGCAATGGTTCCCTGCCTTACAATCTGGCCCTGATCCATAATGGCCACACTATCACAAATCATTTCCAGCTCACCGAGTAGGTGACTGTTTACAAAGACTGTCCGTCCTTCATCCTTCATTCTGTTTAAAACCGCGCGCATTTCCAACCGCCCCTTAGGATCTACACCATCAGTGGGCTCATCTAAAAAAACAATCTCTGGATCATTCACCAATGCCTGTGCGAGACCGATCCGCTGCTTCATCCCCTTCGAATAACTCCCCATTTTACGGTTCGCCCAGTCCTCCATTCCTACTACTTCGAGTAACTCCTGACTTTTCTTAATCGCATCTGCCTTAGCCACCCCTCCCAGACCAGCTACATAGCGTAAAACTTCTCTTCCTTTAAGATATTCTGGGAACCGGGCATGCTCTGGTAGATAGCCCACACGTGAGAGCGTAGCTTGATCACCCACAGGCTTACCTAACATCTCACCACGGCACTGTGAGGCACGCACAATGGTAAGTAGGATTTTCACCAGTGTACTTTTACCTGCGCCATTAGGCCCCAATAAACCAAAAATCTGCCCCCTAGGCACCTTCAAAGAAACACCACGCAGTGCCTCTACCCCTCCACGGTATTTCTTCCGAACTTCTTCGATATCTATCACTGCGTCAGTCACTTGCGCAATAGACACCAAGTAAAAAAAACCGCAAGCAATAATCAGCAAAGATAAATGTTAGTCCTTACGCGATACACGGGAACTAAATCTCTCTCCACAATAAGGACAGCGATAACTATCACGAAAGATAATAGCCAATGCCACCCTCAGTCTATAACTAACACCAAGAGCCTTCTTCACCTTTCTATTCCTCTGGCACTTTTGATTAATCCACGGAGAAACAACGCACAGTGGGCAACGCACACTAAACCGCCTAATAAAAAACAAGAGGGCTGACGCCAGCCACAGCACGATGATGAACCCTCCGGGTGTATTCCATAATTGCTGCTCAATAAGCACACTGTAGATGAACACAATTACAGCACCAAAACCCAATAAAATATTCAATATCAGATGCCATGCTGAAAATTTCAGGGAGCGTAAAGTTCTAGCAAATTTATGACGGTGCATAATGATAAATAGGCAGTGATTAGTTAGTCAAACTGCAATAATTTTTTACAAAGTGAATACGGAAAAATTGTAAATTTTCAATCAACAATCACAAGCTTTATCTGGCTTTTTTAATTTAAAAATAAGTGACAAAATCGCCTCCAACTACCTGTTGTAAATGAGACAGAAATATCTCTATCCCTTTCATACTTGATTACTCTTCACATGACTAATGATCCGACCTTTTGCTAGCTGACTCACGAGCTGGTCGCCTTTTTTCACTTCACTGACATCCGTTATAGGCTTCCCATCTCCATCCAAAGTAATCGAAAAACCGCGAGCAAAAGTGGCCTCTGGCCCGAGAGTTTTCACCAGAGATGCCAGATTTTCAAATCGCTCACGGGCATGCTGGAGAGCATTTTCACCTGCTCGTTGCCAAGTATCCCTAACGTGCTCCAGCCGCTCTTCTCGCCGCTCGAGCACTTTCTCTGGATGATGTGCCGCATGGTGAATCTTCATCTCCCGCAACTGAACGCGTTTATTTTCAAAATCAGCATTCAGAGTATCACGCAGCTCTTGGCGGACTCTGTCTAATTCTAAAATAGGATCTCTCAATGCACGCTCTGGATCACGGGGTAATAACGAACGGCTAGCAGCTCTGAGTAGTGCTGAATCATGCCTCAGCCGATTCTCCATCGCACGCTGTAAGGCCATAGCATACTGCCCCACACTGGCTCTCAGCTCCACAGCATCTGGCACCACTAACTCAGCAGCCGCACTGGGAGTAGGCGCACGAACATCCGCAGAGAAGTCTGAAATAGTAAAATCAATCTCATGTCCCACAGCAGAAACAATCGGCACCGGGCAGGCGTAAATAGCTCTTGCCACAACCTCTTCATTAAAATTCCAAAGATCTTCCAGAGACCCACCGCCGCGACCAATCACAATGACATCTACTGGTGGAAATCCATACATCTCTGCCGCACCAAACTGCTCAATAGCCTTAGCAATCCCCCGCTCTGCGCCCTTGCCCTGTACGCTCACAGGATACAGAACAGGCTGCACCCATGGAGCACGCCGACTGAGAATATTCAGCATATCTTGTAATGCCGCGCCTGTAGGTGAGGTGATTAAACCAATTTTTCTGGGAAATTTAGGTAATGGTTTTTTGATATCAGGATCAAAAAGCCCCTCATCACTCAACTTACGTTTTAACTTTTCAAACCTCGCTTGAAGGTCACCCATGCCAGCATCCTCTAACTGCTTGACCACCAGCTGCACCTGCCCACGTGCCTCATAGACAGAGACCTCACCAAACAACCTAGCCTGCATACCATCCTCTGGCTGAGCCTTCGCCCTCCCCGATGTACCTCGGAAAAGCACACAGGAAATCTGCGCCCCATCGTCTTTTAAGGTGAAGTAACAATGCCCGCTAGACTGTCTGCGCAGATTACTTATTTCCCCTTCCACCCAGACCTCACCGATATCAATTTCTAGCAGATTACGCATCCGCCTGACCAGTCTAGTTACCGTAATCGAATCAGCCACAACAAGAGCATCCACGCTTCCACTGCCTCTGACAACCTGAAAGTCTTGACTCATCGTGCTTAATTCCTATATCTCCTCACGCCATGGCCAATAAAGACCAGACTGATACCGACCGCATGGAAAAAATCGTCTCCCTCTGTAAAGGGAAAGGCTTTATCTTCCAGTCTGGAGAACTCTACGGAGGCCTTAATGGCTGCTGGGACTACGGCCCACTAGGCACCGAGCTCAAGCGTAACATCAAGGAGTTCTGGTGGCGTAAAAACGTCCTAGAGCGGGAGGACATCGTTGGCATGGACGGCTCCATCTTAACCCACCAAGCGGTATTAACTGCCTCTGGTCACGTAGGCGGATTCTCTGACCCTATGGTCGACTGCAAAGTCTGCAAAAAACGCTTCCGTGCTGATCAGCTTGATGAAACACCCAGCTGCGCCGCCAAAGCACAACTCCCCAAAGGCGAAGATAAAACCTGTGAGCTCACCGAGCCCAAGGATTTTAATCTTATGTTTCAGACCAAAATGGGTGCATCCGCTGACGATGATGACCCTAATGCCATCGCCTACCTCCGCCCAGAGACTGCCCAATCTATTTTTGTGCAATACAAAAATGTGTTAGACTCCACACGCCTTAAACTCCCCTTTGGGATTGCACAAATCGGTAAAGCTTACCGCAATGAGATTAACCCCCGTAACTTCACCTTCCGCTCGCGTGAGTTCGAACAGATGGAAATTGAATATTTCTGCCGCCCCGAAGATGGCCTTAGACTCACTGATGAGTGGCTCGAGAAACGCCTCGAGTTTTACTCAGCCATCGGTATCGATCGCCAAAAGCTTCATGTCTTAGACATCCCAGATGGTGAGCGTGCGCACTACTCGCAGAAAACTTACGATATTGAATATGATTTCCCCTTCGGCCAACAAGAGCTAGAGGGGGTAGCTTACCGAGGCGCTTATGACATTGGAAAACATCAAGAACACTCTGGAAAAAACCTCGAATACTTTGATCCAGAAACCAAGGAACGCTTTATCCCCCATGTGGTAGAACCATCTGCTGGCTGTGATCGCACCATTCTCGCAGTTCTCTGTGAGGCCTATGACGTAGAAGACCTCACCAAAGAAGGAGGTAAAAAAGACGAACGCACCGTCATGCGCTTTAAGCCCTGTGTCGCACCTATCAAAGCTGCCATTCTTCCACTCTTAAAAAACAAACCTGAGCTTGTAGAAAAAGCCCAAGAGGTAAAGAACCTACTTCTTCCTCACATGAACGTCTTCTATGATGAAACCGCTGCCATTGGTCGCCGTTACCGCCGTCAGGACGAAGTAGGAACACCGTTCTGTATTGCCATCGACTTTGAAACACTTGGCGAAAAGGGTCCTAACGGCGAAGATCTCACCAATACCGTCACCGTTCGCCACCGCGATAGCATGGAACAAGAACGTGTAGCCATTAACGAACTACTCCCATGGCTGCTAGAACGCATCGTCTAGCACGATGAAACACCAAATCATCGTCGCCGGCAAACCAGCCCTATCCTACGCCAAGGATGGCACCGCAGAGTATCTTAAGCGACTAAAACGCTACGGCACTTACGAGCTACGCCACATCAAAGACGGCACTAGTGAAGACGTCTCCCAACGCCTCCGCGATGCGAGTGAAGGCACGCTACGCATTGTCATGGACGAGCGCGGAGAAAACTTAACCACATCCACCTTCACTCAAAAAATTAACACCTGGGAAATGCGTGGCATCAAGCGAGCCAGCTATCTCATTGGTGCGTCTGACGGCCACACCTCAGAACTCCGTGATGAAGCTGATCTCATCTGGGCACTCTCGCCACTTACCCTCCAGCACGAGCTAGCTTTGGTAGTGCTCTTAGAACAACTTTACAGAGTAGCCACCATCCAGCGCGGCGAACCGTATCATCGGTAATGGTATACTCCTACTGACCAAGTAGACCCAGCGCACCACCACCTTCTGGGCCAGTGGGGCGGTTCCATGGCATATCAGACTCATCAGAAGTTAAGCCAATAGGTTTTTTCTGAGCGGTATCTGCTCCAGGAGTGCAGGAAAGCATGGGAAGAGTAACAACAGCAAGAAAAGGTAACAGGAACTTGTTCATGGCAATTAATCTAGAGAACCCAAACCTCAAATCAAGTGCTATTTTTCCAACATAACGCCAAACCAATCTTATTGATGACAAAGCAAGAAACCCAACCTTAGCACCAAAGCTAAGATCACCCCTATTTTCGAGCTGACTATTTTTACTATCCAGCGTTACAAGACAGTCACCATAAAACAGTTTTCAGAACATCTATCAGTTACCCATAATTGACCTGTTCTATGAAAACCAGCGTCATTCTCAGCACCTACAATCAGCCAGCATGGCTACGCAAGACACTCCTTGGATACATCTATCAGGATACTCACGATTTTGACCTCATCATTGCTGATGATGGCTCAGGTCAGGAAACACGACAAGTAGTTGAAGAATTTCAACTTAACGCCCCTTTTCCAATCAAACACGTCTGGCACTACGACGAGGGGTTTCGAAAATCCACTATTCTCAACAAAGCCATCCTATTTTCTCAGTCCGATTACCTCATTTTTAGCGATGGCGACTGCATACCTCGCAATAATTTTGTCTCCACTCATCAGCAAGCGGCACGCCGTAACTACTTCATCTCTGGTGGCTACTGTAAGCTTCCCATGAAGCTCAGCAAAGCGATCGAGGAGGTAGACATTCAGAGTGGGCGCTGCTTTAAGACCAGTTGGCTCAATCAACAAGGGTTTCGCAAGGCAAGTGGCATGCTTAAAATTGGCCTCCATGGCCGCCTATCTCAACTCGCTGATGGCATTACCCCCACCAAGGCCACTTGGAATGGCTGCAACGCCTCTGGATGGAGATCTGATATCCTCAGCGTCAATGGGCATAATGAAACTATGCAGTACGGAGGCCAAGACCGAGAGTTAGGAGAGCGGCTCATGAACTTCGGAATACAAGCAAAACAATTCCGCCACCGCGCCATTCTCCTCCACCTTGATCATCCTCGTAGCTACAAAACAGATCAAAGCGTTGAGAAAAATCTCGCCGTCCGTATTGCCACACGCAACCACAGAAGCACTTGGAGCTCGCACGGCATCATCAAACCAGCATCGTTATTCGCGACACAATAACAGAAATTACACCGCATGAAAAAACACATCAGCTTAACGATGCAGCGGGGTATACACAATATTCGCGGATACTTTCACCCCAAGATGTTAGCGTCCTATTTTACACTAAAAGGTAAACCACTTCCTGAGAACCATACCCCAAAGCAGGTAGCTGTATATGACTTTTATGATATTGAGATTGATGCAGTGATGGGGCGGTATCTTTTTCACCTCGTTAAAGATCTATTAGCTCTTGGATACGCACCTATTTACACAGAGCATTTCAAGTTTCTTGCGAGCTTCCACAAGAAGAGATACAAACGAAAGTTATTAGAGCTTCCACTTTACACCACACAACCTAACAAAAACCCAAGTTGTAAATTTGTCTATATCACTGATCACCCGGACAAGTCACCTAACAATGCAGAATTGATTATCCGCATTAACTACGAACACCGTAGAGCAAAGAAAGATACAGAGCTAGAGTTCCCCTTCTTTGCCCACCCTCAAGTCAGTATGAGTAAAGACTATCCACCTCAACCTGACATTGCTAGTAAACGCGGCATTAAGCTACTCTTCGCCGGGAATACACGCACCAAACAATACACCAAAGGCAAAGTAAAAAAGCACTTTCAAATGATCCCACGCAATGAAGTGCTAGATCTAGTAAAAAGCCACTTAACAGATATCAATACCAAAGAGGTAACCTGCGCTCAAGATCTACAAAATCCCTCTAAACACATCTTTCACTGCGTAGAGTCTTCGCGCTATCGCATCCCAGCAGATCAATGGATCCCCACTCTGCAACAGGCAGACTTTTTCCTATGCTGCCCTGGCGTCGCCATGCCGCTCTGCCATAATCTTATAGAGTCTCTTGCCACTGGCACCATCCCTATTTTAGAATATGGACACTTCGTTAATCCTCACTTAGTGAACAGGGTGAATTGCCTCAGCTTTCATGATCGACCATCACTTGTTAGGGCAATTAATTTAGCTGCTACCATGCCAGAATCCGCGGTGCTTACCATGCGCGAAAATGTAATCGCCTACTATAAAAAATATTGCACAGAAGGACGCTTCGCTGAGCGTATGCTCACCACTGGCAAAGAAAAAAAAGTCACGCTTCTGCTAAATGCCTACCGTGTGCCCAGACCTGCCCCAAAAGATATTTCCGAAAACACACCATTAAGTTCAAATGTAGCTTCCCCCTATGTTACCCCAGCTTGATTCAGTCACCTACTCTTTGGTCACCTACCTTTACTCGTCCCCCCCCTTTACGGAGAATCGTCTCTACTTTGCTCCGGTGGAACTCAAAAGCATCGTCATCTAATTGAGCGGGGATCTCTATCATATCCTCCAGATGAATGGTAATACGGCTAAATGGCTTGGGAATGTGAAAGCGATCCCAGCTTTTTACCCGCCAGCTTGATGAATGGGTAAAACGTACGGGAATAATGGGCGCACCCGAAGACTGAGCTAGCTTGATCACACCAGGCTGCATATGATAACGAGGACCTCGTGGCCCATCTGGAGTGATAAAGAGTTGCTCCCCTGCTTTCAGGGCTTTTTTTAACGCGATCAGCGCAGCTACACCTCGGCGAGAGCTGGATCCACGCACTGTTTTCACCCCAAAGGCACTCACCACAGATTCGATCACAGCCCCATCTTTACTAGCACTGGCAAGAGCACTTGCTGGCGAGTTACCACTAAATCTCACTTTATTAAGAGGTGCTGCGATGAGACAGTTATGCCAAAATACCCAGATAACAGGCTTGGCCGTCTGAGCCACGCCATGTGGATCCTCCAGCCGGAAGCGCAAGGTAAGGCCTAACATCTTAATAAGTATTGTCACCACCTTTCCTAGGAGCTGCTGCTTCCATGTGCCTCTGATTTCAGATTTCTTATTCATCATCAACGATTAGAGAAGTCCAAGTATGCCGTGATAACGATCAAGTGCATATTCTAGGTTTAATGTTCGTGTATTATTCAATGTCAGCTCGCATTCAATTTACAAGGCAACGTATTGTTTTTCTCATCTCAGCGCACTATCATTCCATGATCTGATAGATGGCCCAGGCTGTGGTAAGTATTACGGCTATCACCATCGCCAATCCCACCATTTTGTCTTTGGTAATAGTTACTGGTCTACGAAAAGAAGCAGACTTAGGAAAAACGATGCCTGCATATGCCATACCGGCCAAGAGTCCTCCAGCGTGTGCTGCGTTATCAATAAAACTCATGCCGATGAAACCAATAATTACCATGAGAAAAACCCCCGCAAGTAGTCGCCGTTGCGCAGGCTTAGGCACTAGCCGAGGGTGCATTCTCTCAAACACTAGCATAAACCCTAACAAACCAAGCAATCCCCCCGAGGCACCCACGGCTATTTTATCTGGAATCCAGTGAAAAGATGCCATTCCTCCAACCCATGCCGAGCTGACAAAAACGATAACAAGATGTGGCCAGCGCGCGAGTGACTCTGTCCTCCTCCCTAGGTAGAGTATACCGCTGGCATTCATCATCAGATGGATCATATTCCCGTGCAGTAAGGGAGCGGTAAAAATCCTCCAGTATGCGGTGCCATCCACTATCTCAGGATGATTCAACGCCTGGAGCTTTAGTAAGCCTGCTCGTAAAATCGAGGACTTGATTCCCGCAGAGCCCCAGTCGACATATAACTGAGCGATTCCTACCAAACCCAAACAAACTAACAGAGAGTAAGTGAATGGCACCTTGCAGACCTGCAACCAAGTTTCAAACTGCGCTTCAGGGATACCTTTCACCATATCGGAAGCTTTGGTACGCTGCAGACGACGGCGTATTTTCCAAGATTCATACAGCGGTAATAGCCCGAAGATGAAAAGCAGCAATACAGCTAAACCGGTAAACTGACTAGAATAGACTGCATCCCAGCTTCCTCCATGCTTTTCCCATGCTGAAAAACCTGTCCACAGCACAGCAGCACCAAAAAGGAGGCTCATACGTTTACCATTACTAGCATCATAGGAGGCAAATCTCTCCTGCCGCTGACGTAATACTTGATGGAGGGCGGGAACAGACTCTGGAACTACGAGGCGATCGCTCTCAGGAATCCAGACAAGATCGATTTCAGCGCGTAGTTTTAAAATTTTTGCCGCAAGTTCCTCAGCACTATGAGCAGATTGCTGACCACCTTTAGAATCAATCAGCCCGTAATCTGAGCCGGAAGGCTTTATGGGAAAAGTATCTGCACGCGCCCATACTGGGGTGGCTTCCAGAACGGAATCTGGACTTTTTTCATCCTCGCTGGAGGAACTAGACACAGGAAAATTACTGATCTGAACCAGTGGCTGGCTCTTCTGCTGGAGCTGGGACAGGTGGAGTAGCTGGGACCTCCTCAGCTGAAGGAGTAGTAGGCTCTGGAGTTTCTGGAGACTCTACCGCAGGAGTAGTGGGAGCATCATCCTCAGGCATTTCTACGGGAGCATCATCCTTAAGCAGCTCAGGCACAGCTACTGGTGCGACTTCCTCGACATTTTCTACGGAGTCAGCTGACATATCTGCCTTGGTATTCTGGCGTTTACCGATGAGGATGGCGAGAATGAGTGTGATGACAAAAAATAACGTTCCTAAATAGACCGTACCCTTTTGCAATACATCTGTGGTGCGAGCACCAAAGGCTTGATCGGTAAGGCCAGAGCCAAACGCTGCGCCTAGTCCCTCTTGCTTAGGACGCTGCATCAGCACGACGAGCGCAAGTAGAAGACAGATGATCACATGAATGACCAGAAGCAGATTAATGGAAATGTTGAGCCAGTTGGCAGCAATTAGAGGTGTCATGAGCGCGGGAATATGGTGAAGTGAATGAGCGTTGTAAAGCCGCGATTTCGCGGTTTCAGCATTTTCAGGATATCGTCCGAATTACCTCGTTTTTCTCGTTACACACGACTTTCTTAGGAAGGATGGGATTTTCCGAAATAGCAAAAGACATAATCGTCACACGCTCACCAGCCTTAATGATGTGCGCGGCACCTCCATTCATGATGATTTTACCAGTGCCAGGCGTTCCAGCCTGCGCGTAAGTTTCTAGGCGTCCACCTTTCGATGCGGAAGTAACCAGCACACGCTCACCCTCCCAGATGCCCGCAGCATCCATAAGATCTGAGGGGATTTCTATACTACCTTCGTATTCGATATCCGCGACGGTGATACAAGCGCGGTGGATTTTGGATTTAAGAAGCACATGCTGCATGCGCGCAAACAAGCCGCGATGGATGCCAAGGTCAATTTTCAAATTTACAAATTGCAATTATCTCTTTTCCCGACTACCCACCGCGCTATGCTGAAAGCAGGAATCGTAGGCCTCCCCAATGTCGGAAAATCGACACTTTTTAATGCAGTGACCCGCACTCGTAATGCGGAGGCTGCCAACTATCCATTTTGCACCATTGATCCAAACGTAGGTGTTGTCACTGTGCCAGATGATCGGCTCAAGGTATTAGGTGAGATCAGTAAAACTCAAAAGATTATCCCCGCAGCTATTGAGTTCGTCGATATCGCCGGCTTAGTAGAAGGTGCCTCAGAGGGCGCTGGTCTGGGTAATAAATTCCTCGCGAACATCCGTGAGGTAGATGCCATTGTGCAAGTGGTGCGTTGTTTTGATAATGACGACATCATCCACGAACTTGGTAGTGTGGATCCTATCCGAGATATTGAAATCATCAATTCTGAGCTCATTCTCTCAGACATCGCAGCATTAGAAAAACGGAAAACATCTCGAATTAAAAAGGCCAAAGGTGGTGATAAAGAAGCCAAACGTGAAATCGACCTCATCGAAAGGCTCCTTCCTCACCTCAATGAGGGCAAGCCAGCCCTCACCCTAGAGCTTAATGATGATGAGCAAATCACGCTCCGCGATTTTTTCCTCCTGAGCTCAAAGCGGACTATTTTCGCATGCAACGTCTCAGAAGATGAGCTAGCAGAAACTCAGAAAAATCCAGATGGCCAAGCTATGGTCGCTAAAGTCCGTGAATATGCCGCCGCGTCTCACGATGCAGAAGCTATTGTTATTTCTGCTCGTATCGAAGAAGAACTGGTAGAGCTCGATAACGAAGAGGCTGCTGAGTTTCTTGCCGACATGGGGATTACTGACTCAGGGGTCTCCACGCTCATCCGTGCTGTGTATCACCTACTTGGACTACAAACTTACATCACCAGCGGGGAAAAAGAAACACGTGCTTGGACGATCCGCACCGGAGACAAGGCACCTGCCGCCGCTGGGGTAATCCACGGTGATTTTGAGCGTGGCTTTATCGCGGCCGAGGTATGCGCTTATGAAGACCTCGTGACGGCTGGCTCGAAGTCAGCAGCCAAAGAAGCAGGCAAACTACGGATCGAGGGCAAAGATTACGTCGTTAAGGACGGTGACGTCATCGAATTCCGCTTCAACGTCTAATTGAGAGCAGCTCAATCACGCCTCAAATAATACCCCTCAGCGATCATCATCGGGAGATAACCTCCACGAAACCAAGGGTTAAGGAGTGCCCTAATACGTTTTTTGTTGGTAGAAAATGCTTGAACTGTCGTGATCATTTGCGACAATCGTATTTCTGGACATGTGATGTTTTATTAAACTCATACTGTATTACCTCACTGTAATACAAGCTTCAGAATCAATACCCTATGGCTCTGACTACTCATATACCTATCTGGAAGCAGATCACTGCAGCGGCACATTTATTCGCTGTGATCTCGCCCATATTGGCCTATGGCAATATAGCCAATGCTCAATATGTGCCGCTTGATCAAGAGTTTGGCATCGAAAATCATACCGATAATCTGCATGAGAGATTTATCAGCTCCAGACGCAGTGCCATTCCAGACATCATAAGTCCTTTTCAAACTCCACCAAAAGCTCTCGTTATTCTCGATGAAACCCCTACCCCATGGGAAGCACCTAAGCTGGGATGGCGCCGCGGTATTACCGCCACCGTATTCTGGGTAGGCGAGTCCGCTACTGAGCGTAATCCCACACCTAACTACGCCAGCTCATGGGATCCAAACTGGCAACAAAACTTCGGCGGCGTTGATCATCCAGCAAAAAGAAATGGCTACCATCCAGCAGGATTCACCCCTAAGCTTAATCCATTTTACATCGCCCTACCCTATAATGACATCACTCCTAGCGGGGCACACCAGCCAGAGGCATCCAAGATCATCCCTTGGTTCTGGCGTTCATACCGTGGCAACTGGGCCTCCGTCTGCAAAGGCCGCTGGGTGGCCATTCATTATCGAGGTAAAATTTGCTACGCACAATGGGAAGACTGCGGACCATTCACCACAGACGATTGGCAATACGTTTTCAAAGGTCATAGCCCTAGGCCCAACCCTAACGGTAATGCAGGCATTGATGTCAGCCCAGCTGTGCGTGACTTCCTAGGTATCCGTAGCGGTTACCGTGTAGCATGGAAATTCATCGAAAATCAAGAAGTCCCCAACGGACCATGGATTCACTAACCTTACATTCAGCAACCATCACTTTTTCGGAATGATGTTTTCATTCCGATACAACAACGAAAACCTCGCCGACCTCTTCTTCCGCAACTCATCCTCCATCTCTGTATAAGCTAATAACAACAACAAACCAGCTACTGGCTCCACATGATAAGATACTGAACTTCTGACAAACCCATCCGTCTTTTTATCCTGTTTATTATTTGGAATGAAGCTACCATGCTTAATAGCCATCGCTTTTTTTAATTTTTCAAACGAAGACTTTACCTCACCTAAACTCATTCCAGGCGCCCCGTAATGCACCGTCACCTCAAACAAGTTCCCCCAATGATAACGAGCCTCCACTGCAAACGCTTGGTGACCCGGCAGCGCTCCACGCTCCGAGGAAACGCGGATCTCCCTAATCTCAGGTCGCTTCCCTGGAATCTTAATCGTCACATCCAGCTTATTCCCCTCCGCCCAGTCCAGAATTTTATCAGGCTGATCACCCCACTTCATACCAAAGGGAGGCGGCAAAATAGCCTGCGCACACACGCTCTGACTACAGCAAATGACTACCGCAGTGAAGATAATCAATTTCCTCATATCAACGATCAGAATAACTTAACTCCACCACAAGGCAAGCGCCTAAAGCCTCGCCAAACTCAGCGGGGGCTAGTCCGTTCCGGCAGCATGCTGGTAGAGATGATGGTGGCTATAGCACTACTTAGCTCGATTGGGCTGGTGGTCTTTAAAGGAAGCATTGACCTCATCGCACCACGCCAGTGGGTGCTTCATCAAAATCTTTCTGATGCCTACATCACCTATGAAGAAGCCTACGCAGCGAGAATCAGCTTTGAAGAACTCACTGCGGATGACTCACCTTGGCCTATTTACCCTAACAACACCAAAGTAACAGTCGAAATAGGCAAACTACCCGGAGGCCGAGCGATCACCGGCTCAGTGGTGCGCACTCGCGTTGCTGATCCTAATAACCTTACGTCCGCAGGCGGCACAGGCACAACCGCCACCAATCCAGCAGAGATGGAAACCTGGCAGCTAGAGAGTCACTTAACCTACAAAATTGGTGATCAAACCTATCTCAAATCAAGAACCACTGTGAGAACTCAGTAATGAAAAATCACTTAATCACTAAAAAACGGCGCTTCGCTCTCACAGGATTCACCCTTGTGGAGATGACCATCGTAATGCTCGTGGGCATGCTCATCGCCGCCGCATCACTCACACTTTTCAACTACCAACTGACCACCTATAAAATCATCAACACGCAGAACTTCCTTATCCACGAAGCTCCGCAGATTAACAACACGCTGAACCGCATTGTCTCCCGCGCGAACTTTTTCCGCCTTTACGCCACCACCGATGATGCCGCAAATAACGAGAATTCTACCATCACCAATGCCAAGGTGCTCGCACTACAATTCAACGGCATCACCCAAGACAGCAACAGTTTTGGAGTGATCGCCTTTAATCAAAACACAAATTCACTCGATTACTACCACCTTCAATTCATAAGTCAGCTCTCTACCGCCACTCCAGCATGGAGTATTTCCTCTCAGGTTAACGACGCTATTTTCTATGTCGAAAATGGCGTATTAAGAACCAAAGTCACCGGGCCTAACGGCGCAGAAATTATTCACTCAACCACCACGCAACGATGAATATTAGCAATCTACAATCACGCAGCCTAACCAATAAAAACTGTCGCCATGGCTTTGCATCCATCCTCACCGTGATTACCGTAGGCATTGGTCTGCTCCTCATCCTTTTATCCATGTATGATGATACGGTAGAGTCTCAAAATACTCAAAAAGACCACATGATGCGGGCTGACTATCAGCAGCGGGAAGAGGCCTTCTTACGTGCCATGACAAACATTATCCCCAATAAAGCCATGCTGTGTATGCAAGATGGCTCTCATGCTTCATCCAAACGAGGCCAGGTAAGATGGAATCAAATTTATAACGAAGCTCTGATCCTCTCCAACTCACGTGAGGCCATCTCTACCAGCAGGGCTGAAGCATTAGAACTAGACGGCCTACGCTCTGGTAACAGCAGTGATAGCAACATTGGACATTCTGCAATCGTTGTCCCAGGCTACGGCAATAGCGGATATGATATGGCTGCCGGGATCAATATTACAGCAAGCACTAGCTATCCTCCACCACTAAAAGTCACTTATCAGACCAACAGAAATAGATATTATCCCGTCGTCTCCATCGAGAAGAAATATGATAGCTCCGCCAGCGGGTGGGTAGGGGCAGATACTGCCTTATATCCACTCTATAACTTAGTAGACGCACCTTCGTTACACTTTAATTATCAGACTGGTAGCAAGATGATTGCTAAGCATAACTGGTGGACTTTTAAACTCTCGATGGCAGATAACGATGAGGACACCACTCAGCTAAGCACACGAACAAAGCAATTCCTCGTCTCACTTTATGAAATCCCCTCTCAACTTTCTATCAATAGCGCCTCATACACTACATTAGGCACCCACACGGACGGCACAGCTTGGGAAAATATTAATATCACTGGAGGTGTATTTGCCCAGAAAGTTAAAACCGAAGGTAGCTTTTCAGTAGATGCTATTTCCAGCCGTAAAGGTGTAGAGCTTTCAGGGAGCACCACGGTAAACGGAAGCAGCTTAGAAAGTAACCCTTTTGCTAATAACGACCGAGAAGAAAGCCAATCCAAGGGTGAGACTTTCCCTATTTCTTCCGCCTCCAATGGTGGTAGGGTAGCCTTTATCCCCATTAACCGAGGGCTTGATTTCTACGATCGCTTCGCGGGAGATAATCGTGAACTCGGTAATGGCAACGGCCATAGACCTACCAATGCTGTATCCAGTACTAACTGGGACTATTACAGCATAGGTGCTCAGCAATGTATCATGAGGCTAGATATTATCGATGTCATCTCTGATACCGATCAAACACCCACCTCCATCCGCTTTACTTATGCCAATAATGCTGATGGCTCTTCCCTCGTTCAGGAAACCTTCACCAAGGGAGACAACTGGCCAAATACCGGCACAACCGATGGTGATTTATTCCCCTTCCATGTGGCGACTTCGGCAACGGGAACAACGTGTTTAGCCTTCTACACCAACCGCCTCATCCCTTTTTTAACCACTCGTAGTGCCAATTTCCCAGCAATCAACCACTCCATTTCCATCAATCCTGACTATGTCAATAACCCTGATATCCAAAAACCTTCCTTCCCTGCCGAGGACACTGATATAGGTTTACTTCTACTCGATTCCAGCGATATGACAGATTACACCAAGGGCTTCTCCCTCGTGACTAATCTCCGCATGATCATTGCAGATGATGTCAATGTCACCGCTAGCTCCACTCTTGATACAGGAGACAGCATCTACCCACCACTGTCACTCTTCGCACCAGAAAAACGCTATGGCGATAGCACAGAGGCCATGGAAATTGAAATCGCTGGACAGCTCGGCGCCCTTACCCAAAGTGACGATAGCCCTGTGCGCATCGGAGACCTCAAGTCAGGTGCCTCTGACGAGGTAATAGCCGATAATATCTCAGCCGATCTCAAGCCCATTACTCACCCCAGTGAACTGCCCCCGATCAATATGATGAATTGGATGGTGGTTATTCGCGAAATTCATCCTACCTACGTGCCGATTGTAACAGATGACGAAGAATAATCAGGGAGTTAGCGCCCACAGCCTAGTCCTTGGCGCATGAAAAGTGGCCAACCTAACGCTTCGCCGGTAGTACCCCCCCAGTGTTCGTATCTGCATCAGGCACACTACCTGATGTGCTAATAAGGCTACGGGGACGAGAGCTATCCACACGCAGTGGTCGGAAATCAGCACTTTGAGCATCCACCCGGAATGTAAGCTCTTCCATGTCGCGATTGGTTTCTGAAAGCTGCTTACGAATACGTTTTTGCTCAGCATTCATAGCAGCTAACATCTGTGTTTGTTCAGTAAGAATTTTTACCAGTGTATCTTCACGTGCATCACGCCCGCGAGCTACGTGTGACGGCAACACAGGCTGAATTACTTTTTCCTCCTCTCTCACTGGAAGCACCAAAGAAGGGCTCTTGGAAATCATTTCTGCAGCAGAACTCTCAGTCCTCTCTGTTAAATGAGCCGTATTTAAAATGACAGGGGCTGAGGTAACACCCTGTTTTACCATCTGGCTCACCTGATGAAAATGTGTGCCCGTAATACCCGTGATGGCACTCAAGGTGATAGTGGCTATAAAAGGAAGTGTGGCGTTGTTCATTTTTCTGTTCTTGGTAAGGATGAAAGCAGCTGTTGCAATCGCTGAATTGCCTCTGCCGCATGTTTTTCGTGATGCTCAATCTCGGAGGTCGAATTTTGCAACATCACACCTAGGGTGTTTTTCTGAGCAAACTGTAAAGCAGCCTGGTAACCAGGCTCAGAAATCTTAATCGCTGTGCGTCCATCTGCAATAGGCACTAAAACATAAGGAATAATGGAGAGATCCACCGTATTTCCACTAGCTAGCTCAACCTTGGCACGGAAAGGCTCGGTATCCTTCTCACCTGGAGCGAACTTCCATCCTGTTGGTGGCACAGAAATAGGCTTGGCTGGCCATGGCGAATCTATCTTCACCTTACCCTTCTTGTTCAGGATTCCTGATTGACCTGCTATTTTCTCAACTTGGATCTGGATACCATCGTCTGCGGTTTTGCTAATATCTTTATCCACTTCCTCAGCCTCCTTGTTGTCATCTTCTTGCTCTTTCTGTTCATCTTCATTGATCACCGTAACCGCGGGAACCAGCGGATCTAACACAGAAGCGAAATCCTCTTCAGGTGATATAGGATCAGACAGCGTCTGCGCGTGGATGGCAGCGGCGGCTATGGAAAAAATGATACAAATACTTATTTTCATCGTGTTAAAGTGAGTGAATGGAAATGATTAATCAGAGGCATTGGGCTCATCTACTTGGATCACAGACGAGCTATTCGGCAGGTCTTCTGGCTGCGTGCCGTAGCCTTGATTATAGGGCAAAGAGGGACTGTCTGCCCTTAATACGGTAGCGGGAACTGTACTGCCCAATAGACTATTCCAATCCTGTAATATCCCCTGCCCCTGCTGACGTAAGTTATTTAGGTCACGTTCATATACCATCAAACGGCTTAAGATCGCACGCGCTTGAGCAATATTTTCAGTTGTCCAGCGCATGGTTCGCGTCTCGTAACGAACAGGGACATTCAGAATAATTTTCTCCAGTTCCCCATTTCCAGAATCAGCTCTAAGAATATGCTGCACCTTAAGGTTCGTATTTTCCCAGCGCACCCCATTTTCAGAGGCAGCAGAAATATCATCAGCGGCATGATTAGCGTGGCTACTTGCTAATGCTCCTCTTTCCCCCGGCTGAGTAGCGGCATGATTAGGCAGACTCTCGCCAGGAAGGGCATTCTCAGAAGGAATTAATGCCGGAGTCTTCGTGAGATTTTTAAGTGGTTTCACTTTGACAGGCTGGACATCGGCCTCACTTGGAATCTGCGGAACGGTTGCCTGTAGAGCAGCAGGAGCCATCACCGGCTTAGTAACATACATCCAGCACAATACAGCGGACAAGATCACACTAGAACCCAGAAGCCATGGATATGCTTTGTTCAATAACCCTGATGACCCAGGCTCGCTATTTTCTACTTCATTACGTGGCGACTCTACCGCTTGTGCAGCAGCAGTCTGCTCCGTAGTATTTGGCTCAAGTGGGACTTTCATAGATATTTATTTTTCATCAGCAATCGTAGACTTCTCAGGTGGCGTGATCACCATCGCGCGAGTAATCATCACACGGTGTGATCGAGGCGGCATCTTCACCATCGTAAGACTATTCCGAGTAACACTGATTTGCCGTAACATTCCTCCCTTAGTATTACGCGCTTGCACTCCGGCAACCACTTCTATTTCCCCCATGTTTTTTGCCACACCCACACCGTCAGAGCGGTAAATTTCATATGCGGTAAAGCTATCTTCTCCAGATATCTTACAGTAAACACGCACCTCCATACCATCACTGAAAACTCGATACACCAAAGGCGAAATCACCACTGCTTGAGCAGCTCCATTTTCAACACGCAGCTTAGAATTTAACTGGTAACTACCGATATACCGATAACTCACTGGAAGATTCTCGGGTCGATCCTGAGCCACGGCAGTCACCAGCATTAAGCCCTGAATACAGGTAATAAAGACTACCAGCAATAAGCAGACGGGGATCTTTGTAAAATGGCACATCTTGCTTCTTTTCTACCCCCCAACGTCCCATGCCCCATCATCAGCCGCACCAGAAGGATCATAAGTAGCACCTGACCCATCAATAATGACAGGTGGAGATACATTTACCTTGATATTATAAGTGCCGCCATCCAATCCCTCAACGGTAGGCATAGTAGTGCTTTTATCGGAAAAATAATCGATCACCTTAGCATCTGTCAATGTAGACACCTGCTCAGTAGGGTGCTCACTAAGATAAGCTCTTTGCGCATTGTAAACCATTCTCAATTTCTGAGAAGCTTCTGCGCCAAGCTGCCACTCTTTATAGCCATTCGTTGCAAATACAGATAAACCAATGAGTGTCATGAGAATAACGATCACCACCGTCATCTCAATTAGCGTCAAGCCACACCTTTGGCGCGTATTAACAATATAATCATGATTTCTTATCAACATGTGACCGATATGGTAACACACCACTGACAGTTGGAAATAAAAAAAGAACTTAAACCATGAATCTTTCA
>CALBVY010000016.1 GCA_937969495.1 uncultured Verrucomicrobiales bacterium
CGAACTCTCGTCCCCGATCGACTCTCGTGTCTCTCGCGTGCCCTCCAGAGGAGCGGCGGGGCGGAAACTACTCGAAATCTCACTCAGGTCAATACCTTTCGATACCTTTTTTTACCTTTTTACTCAAGGGGACCTTAACTCTTTTATTTTCAACGATAAGGCGGTCAGAAAAATTTAGACTTGGAGTTAAATATGAATACTTAAGGAAAGATAAATTCTTGGCTGAATAAAATTTTATTCATTTTTGCCTCTTTTAACAATGAATACAGAGAGGTAAACCGAGAGTATCTATTTCATGTGTCTCCTCTCTTTGCCTCGATTTATGACTAGACAGATAGAGCTTCGTGCTGTGTCTTATCCACGGTTTTCAAGACCTTAATCAATCATGAAAAAAGAACTTATTCTAAGGGGTGCCGGTCTGGCATCCATCGTTGCTGGTGCAATTGCCCTAGGCAGTTGCGGAAACAAAAAAGAGTCTGAACAAATGAACGACGGCGAAAAAGTTCTACATATCACTGCGATTCCTGACAAAAAGGTATCTGATCAAAGCATCAAATACAAGGCGCTCAGTGACTACCTTGCTAAAGAGCTCGGCGTAAAAGTTGAATATGTTAACTCACAAGACTACAGTGCGTCAGTCAATCGTTTCGCTAATAATGAAGTTCAACTAGTATGGTTTGGCGGACTAACAGGTGTGCAAGCTCGTGCCCGAGTTGAAGGAGCTCGCGCGATCGTCCAAGGAGTTGTTGACCCTGAGTATAAGTCTTACTTCATTGCCCATGAATCCACTGGACTGGAAAAGTCTGATGAATTCCCCAAGGGTATTGCCGACCTCACATTCACTTTTGGTTCTAAAAAGTCTACTTCTGGCCGCTTAATGCCAACTTGGTTTATCCAAAAAGAAACAGGCAAGACTCCTGAAGAGTTTTTCTCCAAGCCTGTCCAATTCACCGGCAAAGCGAGTCATGCGGGCACTGCCACTAGCGTGAACGAAGGCTCTGTAAAAGCAGGTGTGTTGAGCTACAAAACCTACGACAGCATGGTTAAATCCGGTGAAATTGACGCTAACAAAGCAAAAATCATCTGGGTCACACCTGGCTATGCGGACTACAACTTCACCGCACATCCATCGCTTGATGAGACGTTTGGTCCTGGTTTCATCGA
The DNA here is from genome assembly GCA_937969495.1 of uncultured Verrucomicrobiales bacterium. GTDB lineage: Bacteria > Verrucomicrobiota > Verrucomicrobiia > Verrucomicrobiales > Akkermansiaceae > Oceaniferula. Next base: position 1,165 of record CALBVY010000016.1, read on the forward strand.
CAAACTTCAAAAAGTATTGATCGCCTGTAAGGACGAGGAGGTTCTTAAAGTTCTCAAGCGTGAAGAAGGCCTGATCGAAGCAAAGAACGAAGATTTTTCAAACATCGTTACTATTGCTAAAGAGCTAGGCTTCTTTAAAGAATAGTTTTATTGCCCCTCCTGCTTCCAAGTAGGAGGGGCTTTTTTTACCCTGTGTTTCAACTCACAGACATCACCAAGAGCTTTGGTGCTACCATTGCTCTGAACAAGATCTCCTTAGAGATCAAACAAGGTGAGCACGTTGCTCTCATTGGTCCATCTGGTAGCGGCAAAACAACTCTGCTAAAGCTACTCAATGGGCAATTACTTCAAAACTCCGGCAGCTACACGATTGCAGAGTCGCATTTGAATAACCTGAGCAACAAAAATTTACGCAGACTCCGTAGTGAAATAGCCTACATTCCACAGGATTTAGGACTTATCCCACAGCTCAAGGTTTTTCAAAACATCCTACTTGGCAGAGTGGGTAAGCACTCCGCTCTGGGAATGCTATCCAAATTTCTGATCCCACCACGGAACAATCTACAGAACATCTTCTCACTGCTAGAAAGGGTAGGCATCCCTGAGAAGATGTATCAACACACGGCTACCCTATCCGGCGGGCAACAGCAACGCGTAGCCGTTGCCCGTGCACTATTTCAGCAGGCACACAGTCTGCTAGCGGACGAACCAATTTCTGCGGTAGATCCTGCACGAGCTCGCAGCCTGATTACTTTACTAACAGAAATCGCGACAGAGAACCAACTCACACTCGTGATGTCCATTCACAATGTCGAACTGGCACGTGAGTTTTTCCCACGCATTGTTGGCTTAAAAAATGGGCATATCTTATTTGATTCCCCTGAGGTATCAACAAAGCAACTTAAAGAGCTATACCACCTTTCTGAATCTGAATTGGTAGAGCCATGATTTCCCTGAAGCCATACAAGGGCGGACGCAGAGGCTTTCTGTTACTACTGGTCCCTATACTCGTATTCTGCATCTACTCCGTGCAGCTAAAGTGGGCAGACTTCTTTCCTCAAGAGTATGGCATGGGGGTGATTAAGAAATTCTTTGCTGCAGCACTTGAACCCGCACTGGATTACCAAGACCTCGATATGCCAGAGTCGGCTCCGCCATTCTCGTATAAAATTGGCGCAGCATTGTGGAACACCCTCCAATATGCTGTATGTGCTATCAGTTTATCACTTCCGATTGGACTCTTGCTTGGTTTCCTATCGTCCAAATCTTGGTGGCCACTTCGCTCGACGTCCGTCTTCACACGTCTGACACTCGTGATCACCCACCGCATCGCACGGACGGTTACAACAGCTGGTAGATCCATTCATGAAATACTGTGGGCGCTCATCTTCATCACAGCGCTCGGCACCTCGCCCATGGCTGTAATCGTCGCACTCTCCATCCCATACAGCTGCAGTTTGGCAAAAGTGTTTTCTGAACTACTGGATGAGCAGCCAACATACGCTAAAGCTTATCTTCACTCCTTGGGCGGAGGCTCCTTTAACTCCTGGCTCTACGGTATATTTACCATTTCACTAACAGACATCGTTAGTTATACACTCTACCGTTTTGAATGCGCTATTCGCTCAGCCGCGATCTTGGGCTTCGTTGGTATAGCCACTATCGGACTTCACATTGAAACTGCCTTTGAAGACAACTATTATAATGAGCTGTGGACGCTGCTCTACGCCTTACTCGCATTGATCCTGATAGTAGAGCGCTCTAGCCACTACATCCGCAAGAGCATGACGCATTACCCATCTGCGAAACACCTCCCAGATGACTTGTCACCTAGTTCACTACGGCGAGCCCAGCCGAAGCGATGGCTGCTAAAAATAAGCGCTATCTGTGCTATCGGCCTCACTACCACTTCCTGGACCACAGGTGAATCCCTGTTCTCAAAACTTAGCTGGGAACAGCGCATGTCTAATCTGGATCGTTTTCTCTCTGAGGAAATCACACCCTACCCAGTGCAAAAATCTGGCGACTGGGGCGATGCCATACCATGGGCAAAGCAGCTCTTCCTAGAGCAAGGAGTGGAGGGCTCGCTACAGACACTCTACATTGGCACTGCAGCGATGATACTTGCCTTTCTCATGGGTTTAATAACCTTGCCGTGGAGTTCCAAGTCTCTCAATGAGGAAAAACCTTACGGCATTTACGCTGGTAATAATGGTATCTTAAATTGGCTCCATAAGCTTATCTCATTATTCTTACGGGCGCTCTTTATTCTCTGCCGCAGCATGCCTGAGTTTCTGTTAGCTTTCCTACTACTACAAATGCTCGGCCCTACTGCATGGCCTCTGATCTTAGGGCTCGCGATCCACAATTACGGTATTATCGGCAGACTCGGCGGAGAGCTCGCTGACCACTCGGATTTAAATCATACCAAAGTCCAACTTGCCCAAGGTGGAAGCCGCCTACAAGGATACCTCTTCTCCATTCTCCCCGCTTACTTTAACCGCATGGTATTGTATTTTTTCTATCGCTGGGAAACGTGTATTCGTGACGCTACGGTGTTAGGTCTCCTTGGCATCAGCTCTCTAGGTTTTCTCATTGATGAAGCAAGAGCGAGAGACAACTATGATGAATGGCTGTTTTTTATTCTCCTGAGTGCCTGTATTGTGATTATTGGAGATATTGTTTCAGAAATTATTAGGAAAAAACTTAGAAACTCAGGTATCCAAAGCTAAACTTTCTGTCCCACTAAGCAGTCCTACTTTTCACCTCCATTCTGGATCTTGATCCTTCTCTAAATCGATGCGGTCTGCAAGATTACGAGCCTTAATGCGATGATCTCGCTTAGCCCTGCGCACCGAAAGCTGGCGGAGCTTTTTTTGTCGTCTCTCAAGTTCTTCAATTTCTTCATCCAACTTAAGATAGCTCTCATAGCGTCCGGCATCCAGCTCACCAGACTCTACTGCCTCACGGATAGCACAGCCTTTATCGTTACCGTGTTTACAATCATGAAATTTACACTGAGCTGCTAGCTCCTCTACATCTAGAAAACTTTCCCTCAGCGTCTGCTCATCCGTCCACATCTGGATCTCGCGCATACCAGGGTTATCGATCAAGATCCCACCTTCATCTAGCAGGATCAATTCACGCGCGGTGGTGGTATGCCTACCCTTACCTGTTAGCTCATTAACATCACTCGTCCACTGGAAATCCTCGCCTAACAATTGATTAACTAACGTTGATTTCCCAACACCACTGGACCCTACTAGAGTTACTGAAATACCTGGTTCGAGGTATTTTCTAAGCACTTCGAGGCCTTCATTCTCTGCCGCAGAGGTAATATAGACATCTACATCTTCGCTAAGATCTCGAATCATCTCCGCCGCTTCTTGATTCTGCTCATCAGTAAAAAGGTCAGACTTATTAACTAAGACTACTGCTTTTGAGCCACTACGCCGAATCAGAGTAAAATAGCGCTCCATACGCCGAGGATTAAAATCTGAACCCGCATCTGTTACCACCACGACTACGGTGACATTAGCAGCGATGACTTGCTCCATCGTACTTTTCCCAGGAAGCTTCCTAGAAAAACAAGTTTGCCGCGGAAGGCGAGCACGGATCATATTTTCTCCATCTTCATCCTTAGCGAGCTCAAGAGCTATCCAGTCCCCCACTGCTGGCAGCTCCGCATCTGTAGCTGCCTCATGGTAAACCTTCCCTGACATCAGCACCTCGCGTTCACAGACATCTCCTTCTTGATCGACAAAAAGGGCTCCGTAGGTGATTTTATTATCGCGAATTAGGCGTGCTGGGACGCAGTTACCTAAGGAAAGACCATCAAAGGCTTTCTGAAATTTCTTATTCCATCCGAGATCGTTAAGAGTCACGCCTTGTTTTTAGACAGGATTCTGATGATTGTGCAGGCTTATTTCCACTACAAGCGTCCATCATCGGCATCGAGAAAATCAAAAAATGACTGGATTTCATTACGGTCTTGCCATCCTGCTTCCTTTTTACGGAAGTGGAGCTTCTCAGTGAGATCATCGCGAAAGCCACGATTACGCATAAAGCTATTCCACCACTCCAGTTCGTATGCCGCTGGCTTTCTACCGTTTTCCCAACACCACATCAAAACATCTTCGTCTGATGCACCATTGAGGATGACTCTTTGAACGTCCGTGTAATCAACGTGAAGGAATTGACATGTCCAAGCGTCCATCGCCTGCCCCATGTTGGGATGAAACTCGGGATCAAGATCACCAGAGGCATGGAGACGGACTTTGCTACACAGACGAGCAAGGTAAACATACCCTTGAACCTCATCGCGTGGACTTGCTGGTGGTGTGTAGTTAGGCATGTATGCAAGTTAGGAAATTTACGCTATTCTGAATAAGCCTCCATTCCAATACAGGAGCACACGAGATTACGATCACCATGAACATTATCGATACGACCTACAGATGGCCAGAACTTGTGATCTCGCTGATAGGACATGGGGAAGGCTGCCTGCTCACGTGGATATGGATGATTCCAGTTATCTGAAATCACCATCTCGGCAGTATGTGGTGAATTTTTCAATACGTTATCCTCTTTGTCAGCACGACCTTCAATGACATCCTGAATCTCTCCATGGATAGAAATCATAGCATCGCAGAACTTATCCAGCTCAGCCTTTGACTCGGACTCCGTGGGCTCAATCATCAGAGTCCCACCTACTGGCCAGCTCATGGTAGGTGCGTGGTAGCCATAGTCCATGAGGCGCTTAGCCACATCCTCTACGGTGATGCCACTTTCCTCAGCAAGAGGACGAAGATCAATGATACACTCGTGCGCAACCAAACCTTTATTACCCGTGTAGAGCACTGGGAAATAACTGTTTAATTTCTTAGCAACATAATTGGCATTAAGAATCGCTATTTTAGTAGCTTCCGTAAGACCGTCAGCCCCCATCATGGCGATATACATCCATGAAATTGTGTTAATGCTGGCACTGCCATACGCGGCAGAACAAACAGGCGCATCATCATTTCCTAACATATTATGCCCAGGGAGATAAGGCACTAACTGAGGTGCTACGCCAATAGGACCAACTCCAGGCCCGCCACCGCCGTGTGGAATACAAAACGTCTTATGTAAGTTCAGGTGACAGACATCAGCCCCGATAAGACCAGGGCTAGTCAATCCTACCTGCGCATTCATATTCGCTCCATCCATGTAAACTTGCCCTCCGTGTTGATGGATTTTTTTACAAATATCAACGATAGTAGCCTCGTATACACCATGGGTGGAGGGATAAGTGATCATCAAAGCACCCAGATTCTCGGCATGCTTTTCCGCCTTAGCGTTTAGATCAGCGACATCGATATTACCTTGCTCATCACAAGCCACGGGCACAACCCTGAAGCCTGCCATAACAGCTGATGCTGGGTTTGTACCATGGGCAGATGTAGGAATAATACAAACATCACGATCGTTATCGCCATTTGCTAAATGGTAGCGACGAATAGCCAGCAGACCTGCATACTCGCCCTGAGAACCAGCGTTAGGCTGCAGAGATACGGCGGCAAAGCCTGTGATACGCGCTAGCCAATCAGATAATTCATCCAGCATAGCACGGTAGCCTTGACTCTGATCATCGGGAACAAAGGGATGAATATTCGCAACCTCTGGCCAGCTTAGCGGCATCATCTCAGCTGTTGCATTTAACTTCATCGTGCATGAGCCGAGGGCAATCATGGATTCATTCAGGGCTAGGTCCTTTTTCTCCAAGCGGCTAAGATACCGTAGCATCTCAGTCTCTGAGTGATAAGAATTGAAAACTGGAGCCGTGCAGAAGTCAGATATACGCGTATTGCCATCACCCCACGCAGGGGTTTCATCTTCAAGAAAGCTAGGTTTTTCAATGCCGAAGACGGCTAGAATCGCTTTACCATCATTGCAGGTAAAGGTTTCATCAAAGGCGATTGATACATGATCATCATCAATTTTCCTTAAGTTATAGCCAGCATCACGCGCCTTGGAAAGGTAGGTTTCAGCGGCTGCAGGAACTTTAATGGTAATGGTATCAAAGTATGCCTTTGTCGTTACATCAAAATCGGCAGAGATAAGATTGGCTGCGATCATACGAGCAGCACGGTGGACATGATGAGCAATATTTCTAAGTCCTGAAGGACCATGGTAAACGGCATACATGGATGCCATCACAGCCAGCAAAACCTGTGCAGTACAGATGTTAGAAGTAGCTTTATCACGGCGGATATGTTGCTCACGAGTCTGTAGTGATAATCTATAGCCAGGCTTCCCTTGTGAATCAATCGACACACCAATGAGGCGGCCAGGAATTTTCCGCTTTAACTTATCTTTACATGCTAGAAAGGCGGCATGAGGCCCCCCAAAACCAAACGGAACACCGAAGCGCTGGCTATTTCCAATACAGATATCAGCACCAAACTCACCGGGTGAACGTAATACGGTAAGAGCAAGAAGGTCTGCGGCAACGATCACCATCGCCCCAGCGGCATGTGCTTGAGCGGTAAAATCGGCGTAGTCATTGACGTTTCCTGAGGTATCTGGATATTGCAAGAGCACCGCAAAAAGGCCTTCGCAGGTAGCGGGGTCAAAAGTTTTCCAATCCCCTACTTCTAGCTTAATACCCAGAGGCTCGGCACGAGTAGCTACCACGTCAATAGTCTGTGGATGACAGCTATCTGCTATAAAAATAGTATTTCCACGTGGCTTACCAGACTTGGCAAGTGCCATTGCTTCTGCTGCTGCAGTTGCTTCATCGAGAAGAGAGGCACCGGCAACATCTAACCCAGTGAGATCAGCCACCATTGTCTGAAAGTTCAACAAAGCTTCTAATCGGCCCTGTGCAATCTCTGCCTGATAGGGTGTATAAGCGGTATACCAGCCTGGGTTCTCTAAAATATTGCGTTGGATCACAGGTGGCACGACTGTGCCACTATAGCCCTGCCCGATATAAGACTTCAGGACTTTATTCTGCCCCATCACACCACGTAGGCGCTCCAGTGCGGCCACCTCACTGAGGGCATCTGGCAGCTCCAGAGGATCACCACCACGAATATTAGCAGGAACAGCGTCTTCAATAAGATCTACGATACGCTCGTAGCCTAAATGATGAATCATCGCTTCACGAGCGTCACCAACACTGCCTACGTGACGGCTACAAAAATCAAATTTCATATATTTGTTAGATGAATAGTCTCAACTATCCGATTAGGTCTTGGTAAGCGGCAGCGTCCATGAGGGCTTCAACGTCAGCGACATCGTTCACTTTTACTTTAAAAATCCAACCCGATTCATAAGGGGAAGTATTCACCAATGAAGGATCTGCCTCTAGATCAACATTTCCAGAAACTATTTCTCCCGCGATAGGGCAGTAAATGTCACTGGCGGCTTTAACGGACTCAACGACAGCGACGGGATCAGCCGCATCACAGCTTCGTCCCTCGTCTGGGAGTTCAACAAAAACGACGTCAGTAAGCTCCTCTTGAGCATGATCTGTAATACCTACTGTAGCGATATCCCCCTCTAGGAGGATCCATTCATGATCAGAGGTGTAGCGAAGATTTTCAGGTATGTTCATAGATATTTTTTTATGGATGAGTTATTGTTCTCAGGCTCACGCCTTTTTGTAAAATGGTTTTTTAACGACTTCAGCTTCAAATTTGCGCCCTCGCACATCGATATCAACTAGGGTACCAAGTTTCGCATGTGAAAGAGGTAAATAAGCAAGGGCTATCCCCTCGCGTAGACTTGGTGAGAGCACACCACTCGTAAGTTCGGAAAGGCGTTCACCCTCTTTAGAAAAAACCTCATAATGAGCACGTGGCGGAGCACCTTTACCTGTATATTTAAGCGCTACAAGGCGTTCTTTTAAACCTTCCTCTTTCTGTTTTAGCAGACTATCACGCCCGATAAAGTCGCCCTTTTCAAGAGCGCAGAAAAATCCCAGCCCTGCTTCTAGCGGCGTACGAGATGGGGAAAGATCTGAACCATTAAGCGGATAACACACTTCAAGACGAAGACTATCACGTGCGCCCAGACCGCAGGGCTCTGCCCCTTTGTCCACAAAGCTCTGGAACCATTTACTACCAGACTCAGCGGGGCTAAAAAATTCAAAGCCATCTTCACCTGTGTAGCCCGTACGGCAGACAATCAGAGATTCGTTATCCTGCGTCCACTTTTCCATTCCATTTCTTGGCGGTAATTCACGCTCAGGGAAAAGGGTCTTAAATGCTGCGGATGCTTCAGGCCCCTGCACAGCCATCCCTGCCCAAGCGTTACTTTCATTAGAAAGTATTAAGCCCTCTGCAAGGTGTTTTTCTAGCCAAGCATAGTCTTGATCAATCATGGAAGCATTGACCACAAGGAATATTCTACCCTCGGCCTCACGGTAAATAATCAAATCATCGATCACGCCTCCGTTTTCATTTAACATCATCGTATATTGCCCCTCACCCACGCCGAGCTTAGCAACATCATTACTCAGAAGGGTATTGAGCCATTGTTCTGCACCCTCACCCTCTAGGAAAAATTGCCCCATGTGAGAGATATCAAAAATACCCACCTTCTCCCTTACGGCAGTGTGCTCATTAATAATACTAGTATATTGCACGGGCATATTCCAGCCGGCAAAAGGGATCATTTTTGCACCTAATTTTACATGTAGGTCCGCCAGAGGAGTCTCTTGAATTTCGTTGCTCACAAAACGAACACTGTGTGGCATCACTTCACTTGTCAAATATCCAGAGCACGTTAGTTTGCTGCTATGCCGAATCCACAGCAAGCTCTCCGAGAACTACCTTCTATAGAACTTCTTGTCAAAGCGCTCGCAGAGCTCTGCCCTCTACCACGTGCGCTTATCACCTCCTTTGTTCAGCGAGAAATCACCCGACACAGGAAGGAAATCCTTGCCGGAGCATCACTCAACAGGGAAGAGATAGAAAAAGACATTACCGAGCGACTAACAAACTTCTCTACTAGCAGACTTCAGCCCGTGATTAATGCCACGGGGGTGATCATTCATACCAATTTAGGAAGATCTCCACTCGGTGCAGTAGCAGCACAAAAACTTACCGAAATTGCTACTGGATACTGCAACCTAGAATTTAACCTTCCTGATGGGAATCGGGGTAAACGCGCGGGATACCTTGAGACAGCTCTTGCCTCGCTACTGGGAGCTGAAGCTGCCACCTCCGTGAACAACTGTGCCGCAGCCTTAGTGCTCACACTCCGCCATCTGTGTATCGATGGAAAAAATGAAGTGATCGTCTCGCGTAGCGAACTTGTAGAAATAGGAGGAGGCTTTCGCATTCCCGAGATTTTAGAAACTTCTGGAGCCAAATTAGTAGAAGTAGGTGCCACAAATAAAACCCACCTTAATGACTACGCCAAAGCAATCACCCCACAGACTGCCATGATTCTGAAAGTACATCGGTCTAACTTTTACATAGGAGGCTTTACCGATGAACCTGAGGTCATAGAACTTGCCGAGCTTGCTCACTCTCACGGGCTGCCACTGGTAGAAGATATCGGATCTGGGGCCATGATGGATACCGATACCTTGGCTCCCATTGACCACGAGCCTACACCCCAGGAAGCTTTGAAAAATGGCATCGATCTCATCTGTTTCTCTGGAGACAAACTCTTAGGAGGGCCACAATCTGGAATCATCGCTGGCAAAGCAGAGCTTATCGCCGGTATTAAACAGGAGCCCTTCTTCCGCGCGGTGCGTTGTGACAAACTCATCCTCACCGTTTTACAAGAGTGTATTGATACCTACCTCGCTACAAAATCCGAGCCTGATATTGGCCATGTTCCTGCACTCCAGTTTATTGCTGAAAAGGTGCAAAATCTGCGAAAACGTGCAGAAAACATCATCTCTCAACTACCGGAACACCTTCAATCACGTTGTGCAATCACAGACAGCACTGCGCGAACTGGTGGTGGAACCATGCCAAAATCTGAAATCCCATCGATCGCTATATCTATCACTCCTGAGAAAACCTCCGTCAATCAAATGGCAAAGAGACTAAGAACGGGAACACCCGCTGCAGTGGGTACTGTTGAGGGAGGCAGGCTCCATCTGGATTTGCGTACCGTCTTCCCCCACCAAGATCTAGCCTTGGTTCAGAGTCTCAGCCAAGTTTAACCGCCATGACGATCAACCTTGATAAAACTTGGCCGGCCTGACTACTTATCCTCAGCAGTTTTTTGATCGGCTAGAGGATCGCTATATTTCATAAATACTTGAAAATCATCACTGAGAGCTTTGACCTTCGTAAATCCGGATTTATCATAGAACTTTGCTAGAGCGCTGGCCTCAAGGAGACGCTGGTAGCCTGGGCTCTGCTTATTTTCGTCCTCAGTTTCCCAAAGTTTCATCGCGAGTTCCACCTCTGAATCCTCTGCGTATATTTGCAACGCATTGGTAGCTGCTGCCACAACAAGCTCAACTGACGCGGCAAAGTCAGCACTAAGCACTGTGTTGTATGCGTTTAATGCTTTGGAAAGTAGCTTAGGGTCTTTTTTTGCAAGCTGCTCGTAAGCCATGCCGTGACAGTAGGCTATCTGCGCACGCTGACTATTCGTCACCTTACGCTCGCGCCACTCCGTGGCGAGCAGGTTAAGACGATCCCAGTCCTTAAGGCGAAAAGCTTCCCAAAAAACATTAACTTCAAGCTGCTGCAAATGTCCCTGACGCGTCAGCCCATCTTTGCGGAATTTCTCCATACCGCTACTCAGAGCCTCGAGATCAAACAACCGCCGACTACACTCCAGAGCATAGAATCCCGCAAGTGTGCTATAATTATTAGGCATCTCGACTAATCTTTTAAAAGTATTCTCACATTCAAGAAACTTCACCTTTGCTTCGGCATACTTACGTCCTTTATAAAGAGCCATCGCTGACTCGAAGATCGGCACCTTATAAAAATAAACAGACGCGATATCATCTGGACCTTTACGGATCCCTTTGAGTGCTTTGGCATCAAGTTTATAAGTGACGTAGCCACGCTTATAACTAAAAATGATGACCTCATCATGTGATCCATCCTTGAAGTAGAGGCGCGCCTTAGCATCAGCAGCTAAAGCCAGCTGACTAAACATCATGAAGATAAGTGAGGTAATGAGAAAACGTGTTTTCATAACTTTGTATTGGTTTGAGCGTATTGGGTAAATAGTTGATGAAGGAAACTTCCTGTTCTGGCTTATTGATTACGTTCTTTCTCGATTTCTGCCATTGTTTTGACTTGGCCAGATGTCTCGTATTCTTTTACCAAGCTGGCCACATCATCCCATATTTTGATCTCTGCCTCCGTTATCTTTTTATTTGTCTCACGGATTCGTTGAGTAGAGCGGATGTATTTACTACCAATCTCTTCATAGGCAGTCTGTCGGTCACTTTTCTTAAGAATGATTGCCTTATCCCCCTGCCCTACTTGAGCTCCAGGCTCAAGATTACGATCCCACATGATTTCCATCACGCGCTTAACAGATGGCGCTGAAATTGAAATGTATCCTGTATACCGAGCATACACCGCGCCATAATTAGCTAAGGCATCTTCGGTCATATTACGTTCATCATAGGACTTAGCAAAAAGATAACTCACCTCAGCTACTTTCCTTGAATGTTTCTCATCCAGATACTGGCGTGCTCTTTTGTTCACTGCTGCCCAGTCTTCTAATTTATCGTTAATTTCAACCATGCGATAGAGAGCCTTCTCTTGAGATGCTGGATCATCCTTCGCTGCTGAATGCACGCGCTCGAGACTCGTCAAGGCCTTGCGATTATCGGATTCTGCATCAGACCCGCCCATAACATCTGCAATACCTAGCAGGGCTTTAAATTCCATACTGCCCTTATTTGAACGAGTGAGCAGCTCTTCATAATAAGGTAATGATTGCTTAGGCGCAGAAGTTTTTTCACGGAGGTAGTCTCCCACACGGATCAGCACAAAGTTGGTAAGCTCCTTAGGCTGGAACTGACTCTTAAGATCATTGAATAGCACCTTGATGTCCGCTTCATAGCGCACCGCCAGATCATCCTCTTTATTTTTTACCGCTGTCTGAAGCTGCTCCTCAAAGACTCCAATGAGTGCGATACGTAGGAGTGCTAGTGTGCGTTTATCATCAAAGTTAATACCTGGGAAATTATAATATTTTTCCTTTAGTTTAGCAGGAGTATTCCCCTCGATTTTAAGAAAAGCATCTGAATAAGCATTCACACACTCCTCTAGGAATGCTTGATTTTTCTTACCTGCCAACTCGGTAATCATCATCTGTAGATTTTCCAGCCCCTCGGCTTCACGGCCTACTTTGCGCATAGGAGGCATACCATAAACCACAACCTGAGGTTTGTAGGGAGAGTCCGTATATTCTTTCATAAATTTATCATAGTAAGGGATAGCCTCCTTGATCCGAGGGTTAGCTTGTTTCCCACTCTTCTCTGCACCCAGCATACCAATGATGTAGCTGAGTGACTCACCTGCTATGATTCTGTTTTCACGCTTTTCTGCTATTTGGAGTGCTCTCAGGTAGTATTTCTCAGCATCTTCTAACTTATTGGTGCTTTCGAAAACATTCCCCTTCATATTACAGGCCATATCGATGATCATGGTGTCAGAAAAATCATCCTCCAAGCGATTGAGGATCACCAACGCCGGATCGTATTCACTGTTGGAGAAGTGGCAGTTGGCACGATCATACAAAGCATTGGGTAAATAAATATTTTTACTTGGCTCTGGATACTTTGCGAGAAATGCATCGAGCAATTGAGCTGCCTTATCCCAGTATTGAAGTCTAGTGAGATTAGAGGCCTGAAAGTACTCAGAGTGCATGATAAATTTACTCTTAGGATATTCCTCTACGTGTTGCTTTAAATAAGGCTGCGCTTTTTCAAAGTCACCTAAGTAAAAATGACTACCACCAAGAACAAACAAACAAATATCGTGCTGTTCAGTACCCTTCTGAACTTTATCGATCTGTGTCTCCGCTACCTCAAGACTCTTTTCATATTTACCACCAAAGAAAAGGCTGGAAAGCATGAGACGGCGCACATTCTCAACATTATCACTCTCAGGGAAGTCTTTTAGGAAAATACTCCCGTAATGCTCAGTGGTCATCACCTCGCCGATGACGGAAGAAACACGCACAAGATTAAAAAGGTTAACCTCACGTTTTTTACTCTTATTGTAGTAGAGCTCAAGCTGCTCAAGACAACCGTAAACACCACGATGGTTACCAACTTTATCGTGTAAATACGTCATTGCGGTGAGAACTTTCACCTCAGCTGGATCACCCGTACGCTGTTTATCGCGTAGTTTTTCCATACCTTTCTGTAAGCGGCTTAGTTGAATCGTTGTGTGCCCATCCTTAATACCGGCTCTACCTGCTAGCTGATCAATGCGTACTTTGATATCATGAATGGCCTCTTGAGTGCCAGGAATCAGGGTGTAGAGATTACATGCTGCAGTAAACATATCTGCCTCAAGGGCATTCCCTGCCAACTGAAGAAACATTGGGGTAAATTCATGCATCTGATAGGGAGCAAGGGTAATATCAGCACGATTTTTACTAAGAAAATCCACCATCGCGCTTTCATTCTTCTCAGCGATGACAGCCTTGGAAAGAGCGAGAAAAGCGGCAACGATACCAGCGTCCTGAGTTCTCATCTCTGCTTTATTTTTAATCGCTGTCTCAAAATGCTCTATGCCCTTTGGAATATTGGGCTCTTCCATCAGGAAATAACAGAGTGCCATATTGATGTTAAAACCTCCTGGTGATGGAAGGATTTTATCACGGCGCTCGCGCTCTTTAAGAAACTTCGTATAAAGATTAATGGCCTCTTTATATTTCTTCATACCCATGTTCGCCTCCCCCCAACGCTGTAGTGATGCTTTGTGAGCCGTGTTGATCGTTTCTTCCATCCCCTTCGCTCCAGTGGGATATTTTGTATAACAAATTTCGAAAGACTTTGCTGCTTTCTCAAACCATGCGATAGACGCATCTTTTTTATTCACCCGTTTATCCATGTTAGCGAGCTTGAGCTCACAGAGGCCTTTTCGATAAAAAATTGTCCCAAATTTAGGCCCATACAAGGAGGCAGCGTTGTTCTCAAAATTTGTCACTACCTGTTCAAGAATCTGATGACATTTTAAATACTCACCATCTTGCCAAGCCTGGTTAGACCGAGACATCAGGCTATTAATATCCTGTGCCTTCGCTGCACTCAGCATGGAAATCCATACTAATGAGCAAAGCAACAGAAAACGGCTGAAAGAACTTTTCTTGAACATCGTATTCATAGGGTTGATTCGTAGTGTTATTTTAATTTTAGGAAATTATGTCGGACTCATCCAAATTCCAATTATGTTGATTTTTTCAATTTAGCCTTAGTAAACGATTCTTCCTTTAAAGTGCGTCATAACTAATGGCATGAGCCACAATCGTTATGTTTTAGAACGTCAGGCCTTGGTGTTTGATTAGATTTAAATAAGAAAAAATCGCTTCGTAAGCTGAAAATATGCGTAAAGATATTTATCCAATTAGGGTCTATCTACTAAGTCAGTGAATGTCACACTCTTCACTTCGGCACTGGCGAGGCAGTTCAGCACATCCACCACTCGTTGTTGAAGGGCTTCAGGATCTGCCCATATCTGGACGACTGGTTGGGTGCCCCCAGCTCTGGCAGCTGCGGCATAAGAATCAAGACGCTCTTCGAGGAGTGGAAGGGTCCGCTGATTAACATCAGAATCTAAAGGTTCCTGAGAAGGACCTGCGTTGATATAAATTGAACCACTCTTATCTACCTTGATAAACATCGGGGCAAGAACTGGAGGAGTATCAGATGGTGCTGCGGCAGGCAGCTGAAGACTAAGATCCTGCTCACGAGGCTGAATAGTAGTGGTAACGAGGAAGTAAATCAAAAGAAGGAAACAGACATCAATCAGTGATGAAATGTCTAATCCTGGTTCATCATCCTCATGTGTGTCAGATTTTTTTTTGCGAGCCATGGTAAATAAGTATTTATGTAGTTATATAAAGCGGATGAAATTAGTTTTTCTCGAATCCGTAAACAGAGAAAACAACATTATCGACTCCTGCATTAGCGGCGGCACGGATGACGGTGCGAACATATTTAAATGATACACCCTGATCACCGCGAAGGTGGATGATAGGCTTATGACCTTTACCATCTTCGATCAGCTTTTTTTCCTTTACGTAATCTTCGATCGCTTTTGCATCATCGAAAGTTATTTTGGTGTTCTCGGCACGAAACGTTCCATCTTCGCGCACATTAATCACGATACGTCCGTGACCATCTTTTGCCTTCACGGACTTGTTGGCCACAGGAGGCTCTACATTGGGATCCTGCTTCACCACAACAACGGTGGAAGCAACAATGAAGAAAATGAGCAGAAGGAAAACCATATCAATCATCGGTGACATATCCACCTGCAATTCATCGTCTTTAGGGGCTCCTGCACTACGTAATTTATTAGATGCCATAATTTAAATTCCTTTCCGTTATATTGGTTTCCTCCCTGCGTTACTGTTTCATAAACACTGAAAAAGCACTAGCTGGAGATACATTGCCCAGCACGTATCACACCAAGGTTACACGTGAGAGAGCAAGAAGGGGGCAGGGTTTCCACCCCCTCTGTTTTATTAAACGGCTACTCCCTCAGGAATCTTAGCCAAATGTGCATCACCATTAACAGTCTGAATAGAGGCGTTAAGCAGCTCTTCCGCTGAATGGTGACAATCAGCAACAAGGTTATTGAGTTTATTTTTGAAGAAGAAATAAGCAGTCAGTGAAGGAATGGCAGTCACTAGCCCCCAGAGAGTAGTCAAGAGAGCAACAGAAATATCACCCGCAAGTGAGGCAGGATCCGCAGAACCATCGCCACTAGCCAATGTGCCAAACGCACCCACCATACCCAGAACAGTTCCAAACAGTCCTAGCATGGGGGCTGCTTGAGCAATGAGTGAAATGTAATTCACCAAAGTCATGCTCTTACGGTTTTCATTGATGGTAAAGTCAGCAATGGCATCTTCAACGTAGTCACGGCCTAGATCTTCAGGACGACGCGCATCCACATTAGGAAGAGCATAAGCCATCATACGACCAAGGTAGCTGGGGTGAGATGCACCCAGCTCAATAGCAGAACGCACGCGGCAGTTAAGCATGTGATCCATAAGACCTGCCTTCAGATCATCTGGAGAAAACTTTGTCTTTGTTAGATTCATAAAGTTGAATACACAGAGTGCAATCAAAGCCAAGATAAGTAGGCCAATCAAGATCATAGGCCAACCACCAGCAATCACGTAACGCTGAAGGAGGCTATCTCCATCTGCGGCGAAAAGAGAAGATGAGGAAAGAAGAACGGCAGAAGCGGTAAGGGCTGCGGTTTTGAGTGGACGATAGGATGTTGTATTCATTCTAGTGTTTTATAGTGATATTCGTAGGTATTTACAATAGAACGCTCATTGCGCTTAATTGTTTAGGTCATTCTGCGAATCCATTCCGTAGAGTAAAGAATGAAATTTCTAAATTAGAGATTTAGGCGTGAGATCCAACTCACTGCTTGACTCATCTCTACTGTAAAAGTAAGGAACACCTGCTCTGCATTCACTATCTACTTAGGTAACGAATAAGCAGCTTACTAATTGGGTTCATAGTACAATGGATAGTATAGCGGCCTCCGAAGCCGTAGATCCAGGTTCGACTCCTGGTGGACCTACCATATTAGTTAAGAGTTATTAATGATTCTACAAACTCGCCCTATCAGCACTTCTAACTTTTATTTGAGATAGATCAGAAACAGCCCCTAAACCCCAGAGCGTTTTTAAATCTTTCATGGGCAGCCATGGCTACTCGAAAAACTCCGGCTATTCAGCCGCATGCTTCATCTTATTTTCAAAAGCGTGCCAGCACTCGATAAAACCACTCGCAAAATCTTGAGAGCGCGCCTGAATCCATGCCCGAATTTCATCCATAGCAAACCACTCACCTGATTCGACTTCACTACAAGGAAAGCGCACAGCTCCATCGTGACGCGCTAGATAGAGCCTTACATGCTCCCAGCCAGTCTGTTCAGAGGGAGCTATCTGCGCAACCTCCTGCACCTCAGCATCGCGAATACCCATCTCCTCTTCCAGCTCCCTAACGGCCGTCGATTCATATCTCTCTCCTGCATTAAGGTGCCCCGCTGCGCTGGAATCCCACACACCAGGGTGGACATCCTTCAGTCGTGATCTCTTCTGCAAAAAGAGCTCTTTACGTTTATTAAATACAAAAATGTGAACTGCACGGTGAATGAGCCCCTCACGGTGCACCAGTTCACGCGTCTCCTGCCGGAGAACCTCGTCATTTTCATCCACGACATCAAAGATCTCACTACCTTTTTGTGGTATATTTTTCAGCGGATGGTCATCGTAAATCCTCGTCAGCTCCACCCATTGCTCCAGAGTAATCTCTTCTGCACGAGCCGTGACCGGCACATTGATTGCTGCAGCGGCCACTTCCCAGTCTGCTGTATCCGGGAGTTGTTTTTTAATCTGTTTACGCCGTTGGGAAAAACCACGCCGGATTATTTCATCAAAAAGTCGTGCGTCATAGACAGGTAAATCATCGGCACGTGGCTCACAGACCATCACCGTGGAATCAATCAGCGGTCTGGGGAAAAATGCCTCTGGCGGAATAGTCTTCACCGGTTTGCTAACCCACTCGCTTTGCATCCGTAGCGACAACACTCCGTATTCCTTAGTCCGTGGCTTACCGATGATACGATCAATAAATTCCTTCTGCAGCATCAACACCGCTTTACACACCGGAGAGGGTCTTTTCATAAAGTTACGCATAATCGCCCCACCTGCGGAGTAGGGTAAATTACCTAACAACTTCACAGGTTGGTATTTATAGAGCTGGCGAACATCAAAGCGCGCACCATCGTGATGATACACTTCTACATGCTCACAGTCTGCGAACTTCTCTGTTAAACCCTCAGCCAAGCGTGCATCAAACTCTACCAGAATCACTCTATCTGCCACCCCGATCACATGCTCGGTAAGAGCTCCCGTACCCGGCCCTACCTCCACCACCGTATCACCGGGCTGGATATCTAACTGATCAACAATCCAGCGTGCAACATTGGCATCAATGAGGAAATTTTGACCTAACTTCTTAGAGGGAATCACCCCCATGGAATCCAAACGTGCTTTGATTTCAGTCTGATTCATCAGCTTTTTAAAACTTCTAATAGCTGCTCAAGATGCTTACCCGGCTTTACCTTTTCTAATACCGCCTGAATCTTGCCATTCACGCCAATCACAAAGCTACTGCGTTCAATCCCCATATATTTTTTCCCAAACATGCTTTTCTCCACCCACACGCCATAGGCTGCTACGATTTTTTTATCCGTATCTGCTAGCAGCGGGTATGGAAGGTTCTTTTTTTCGATAAATTTACGGTGACTCTTTTCATCATCGATACTAACACCGAAAACGTGGGCAACCCCCTCTAACTCATCCCAATGATCACGGATGGCGCAGGCCTGGATCGTACACCCAGGGGTGTTATCCTTGGGGTAAAATACGAGCACAACAGGGCGCTCACTCAGATCAGATAGAGAGAGCTCTGCCCCTTCAGGATAAGATCCCCCCACCACCTTAGCAGTGAAGTCCGGAGCTATCTCGCCAACTTTAGGTTTCATGGCCTTAGCTCTATCCAGCTGGAGGTTAATTGCAATGGCACACATAAAAAAACTTCAAACTCGATACGAAATACCACAAGCTCCCAGCGTGACCCTCGCCTCCAAGATAACGCTCTTCAGGCTCCTCCTCGCACCTGTCTTTGCGGTTATGGCGGTGTATTACGGCGAAACAGTAAAAGCTGGAACCCCGGATGAAAGACTCCGCTGGTGGGCTGTGGGGATATTTATTTTTGCCTCCGCTAGTGATGCCTTGGATGGCTATATGGCACGGCGTTATAACCAACGCTCGAAGTTCGGCGCGTTCATGGATCCCTTTGCTGACAAGACCCTCCTACTCACCGGCATTGTATTTCTGACCTTTATCCCATGGGGTGACGGTTGGCATATTCCTATCTGGTTCACCGCACTGATGATCATTCGTGACATCATTATCATTGGCGGCATCTGGATTCTGCACTATTTCAATGCCCACGTCCCCATCCGCCCTCACTGGACAGGAAAAGTCTGCACCGTCACACAAATGATCCTGCTCGGTTGGGTGATGCTCAAAATCATTCCCCTCTCACCTATCTACCCCACTATCGCCGCTACCATTTTCACCATCTGGTCAGGAATCATATACTTCCGCCAAGGACTCCACATGCTTCACGAACACCATCATGAAGTGTAAGTCATTCACCAACCATCCACTATTTTCTCATGCCATCCATCGCTATCGTCGGTCGCCCCAATGTAGGTAAGTCCGCGCTTTTTAATCGTCTCGTCGGCAGACGTATCGCCATCGTTCACGATCAACCTGGTGTTACCCGCGACCGAATCTCTGCGCCTTGTCACATTTCCGAACAGCCGTGCACCATCATTGATACTGGAGGTATCGGTGCCACCTTAGATGATGGCTTTGGAGCTGCTGTCAATACCGAGGCTGATATTGCCATGCAGACGGCTGACCTAATTCTATTTATCGTCGATGCCAAGGACGGAATCACTGCTATTGATGAAGATCTCGCCAAGCGCCTACGGAAATCCAAAGCCCCTGTGCAGCTGGTCATCAATAAGGCAGACAATGAAAAACAAGATCTCCTCTCAGGTGACTTCGCCACTCTCGGCTACGGCGAGGGTATTCCGGCATCCGCCGAGCTAGGAAAAAACATGCACCTCATCGCCGATGCCATCGATCAAGTGGCCGAGCCATTAAACCGCGAAATCGAAGCAGCCGAGGAGGTTGTCAAAAAGGAAGGTCTGAAGATCGCCATCGTCGGCAAACCTAATGCCGGTAAGTCCTCCCTCATCAATGCTATCCTTAAAGACGATCGCACCATCGTCTCTGACATCGCCGGCACCACACGGGACGCGGTGGATGTGCCCTATGAATTTCTTGGGGAGCAGCACACACTCATCGACACCGCCGGTATCCGCCGCCGCACGAAGATGGACTCCTCCGTGGAGGTCTTCTCGTCCATGCGAGCAGAGCGCTCCATCCGCCGCGCTGACATCTGCTTGTTAGTTATCGATGCTGCCGAGGGAGTTTCCGCGCAAGACCGTAAAATCGCACGTATCATCCAAAGTGAGAACAAACCCTGCCTCATCGTTCTTAATAAATTTGATCTCTATCACCCAGATGCCCCTAAAAGCGCCCGACTTGAAGAGATCACTGAGCACGTCCGCACCGAGCTATTCTTTGTCAGCTACGCACCCTATGTCTGTGTTTCCGCTCTCAAGAAACAATCTATTGGCCTCGTCTTCAGCAAGCTCGCAGAAATCAGAAAGGCAGCCCAAAGCCCTATCACGACTGGTAAACTCAACCGCTTCCTAGGTGAGGCATTTGAGAAAAAGCCCCCTCAAGCACGAAGTGGCACTAAACGCCTCAAACTCCTCTACGCCACCACCGCAATCAATGATCGTTATACAGCGATCCCTGTGCCTACTTATATTCTATTTGTAAATGACAAGCGCCTGATGCAGGAAAACTACGAGCAATACCTATCTAACCGCCTCCGGGAGGCTCACCCAACTCCAGGGATACCCATCACATTTTCGGTAAGATCAAGGAACGCTGCAGAAGATAACAAAAAACGTAAGTAGCCCCACCTCACATCGCGGTGGAAATACCCACTACCCTTTTGTGATCATTTTAATCAGAACAATCGTATGTCTTTTGAATTGAACCAACGCCTCGCCGCAGGCGGCTTCGACTTCGGAACTCTCGGAAGGTGCCGTGTGCTACTGAAAGATAACGCCGTTTTCCCATGGTTTATTCTCGTCCCAGAGGTTGAGGATAGCGTAACCGAGCTACACCAGTTAGAGGCTACTGACTACGCCTCAGTGATGTTCACCATTCGACAAATTTCAGAATTTGTCGACAGTCACTTTAAGCCTCATAAAATCAACGTCGCAGCGATCGGGAACATCGTCACCCAACTCCACATCCACATTGTAGCTCGATATGAATCAGACCCCGCCTGGCCAAGTGTAGTCTGGGCTTCAAATGCTAAAGAACCTTATGAAAAGGAGGCGGCCTTGGCTATTCATAAAGCTTTCCAAAAAGTCTGCGTGAATATGAAAACTTAATTCTGTGCAAGGCCATCATTTCTCCATAAAAAACTTCTGTCATGCCTGTACTCGAAGTCTCCCATCTCACCACACGTTTTCACACCCGTAATGGCATCGTTCGCGCA
Source organism: uncultured Verrucomicrobiales bacterium (assembly GCA_937969495.1). Taxonomy (GTDB): domain Bacteria; phylum Verrucomicrobiota; class Verrucomicrobiia; order Verrucomicrobiales; family Akkermansiaceae; genus Oceaniferula. Next base: position 22,574 of record CALBVY010000016.1, read on the forward strand.
GTCGAAGATGTCTCATTCTCGGTAGAAAAAGGTCAAACGGTAGGTATCGTTGGAGAATCAGGCTCAGGGAAGTCTGTAACCTGCTACTCACTCATTGGGCTCATCCCCCAGCCTCCAGGGAAAATTCATGCTGGCACCGCAATGTTTGATGGCACTGATCTATTAACAGCTTCTGAAAAAACGCTACGCTCTATCAGAGGCAAGCGAATCTCGATGATCTTTCAGGATCCGATGACTTCGTTAAACCCCTACCTCAAGATTTCTGATCAACTCACTGAGCCATTAGCTATTCACGAAGGGCTCACAGGAAAACCAGCCCTCCACCGCGCCATCGACGCCCTAGCAGAAGTGGGCATCCCTGAGCCAGAGAAACGTATTCAGTCTTATCCTCATGAATTTTCAGGCGGTATGCGCCAGCGCGTCATGATCGCCATGGCACTGATCACTCGCCCAGAACTCCTGATTTGTGACGAGCCTACCACCGCCCTTGATGTCACTGTTCAGAAGCAGGTGTTGGATTTAATCAAAGACCGTCAGGAAAAGCTTGGTACCGCAGTCATCCTCATCACCCATGATCTAGCTGTCGTCCACCAGACCTGTGATGATGTTAATGTGATGTACGCGGGCCGCATCGTAGAACGAGCTGAGACCAAAGCCCTCTTCGCCACACCCATGCACGCATACACACGTGCGCTAATGAAAAGCATCCCCGCCACACACGCTAAGGGCGAGACACTCTATACCATTCCAGGTATCCCACCCGATCTATCAGATCCACCTCCAGGCTGTGCATTTCACGCAAGAAACACTCTGGGAGATGCCTCTCTCTGTAACGTCACCTCCCCACCACCACTCGTAGAGATGTCCCCTGGCCACCATGCACAAGAATGCCCTGGTTGCCTTGCTCAATAAGGGGATGTTCTCCCATAGAATTTTATAGAAATTCAAATCACGTAATTTTTTTCGTGTTTTTCAAGTCTTTTTATGTTAAGTGTCAACATTCACATATTACATAATGTCTGACACTTCTGATTCCCCGGTTCACCAGTGGACCTTTCTCACCAACCACTCCCATATTCTTGTCTGTCTCGCAGATGATCCCAGTCTCCGTATCAGAGATCTCGCTCTAGCAGTGGGTATCACAGAACGTGCGGTGCAGCGGATCTTAGCCGAGCTAGAGCAGGCAGGAGCCTTAGAAAAACATCGCGAAGGCCGTAGAAACCACTACAGGGTAAGATTCAATTACCCACTCCGCCACCCCCTAGAGGCTCATTGTAAGCTCAAACACCTGCTCAACGCTATCGGCAACAAATAAAAAAACACGTATTATTTTTCGTGTTTTAATTTGCGCTAATTGAATTTTCAACTAAGAAACTTTTGGCCACGCTCAGGCACACTCATTTTTGTTATGGAACTCGCACTACAAAATCTCATCTCCCCCGTTGTTTTATGTTTTGTATTAGGAGCACTTGCTCGATGGGTCAAAAGTGATTTTGAGCTTCCCGATGCCGTTTACCAGAGCCTCTCCATCTACCTCCTCCTAGCGATTGGGCTAAAGGGCGGAGTCGCCGTTTCACAAACTCCCATTACAGAACTTCTAGCTCCAGCGGCTATCACCTTGCTACTGGGGGCTATTACACCTCTTTCCGCTTATCTCGTCATGCGGAAGTTTGGTAAGCTAAGCCAAACAGATTCCGCAGCCACAGCGGCTCACTATGGCTCCGTCTCTGCAGTCACATTTCTCGCCGCTATCGAAGCTACCAAAATATCAGGTCTCGCCACAGAAGGCTACCTTGCAGCATTGGTCGCGCTGCTCGAAATTCCAGGCATCATCATTGGCCTCGTTTTAGCGCGGGGCAAAGGTTCTGGAAGCCTCGGCACCGCAGTACACGATGTGCTGGCAGGAAAAAGCATCTTTCTTCTCATCGGCGGCTTGGTTATTGGCACCGTCTGCGGCGAAGCCAAGGTCGATGGAGTAGCACCTTTCTTCATCGATCCCTTCAAAGGCGTCCTCTGTCTATTCCTCCTAGAGCTAGGCACTGTAGCAGCAGGGCGGATGCGTGATATGACCTCAGCCGGCTGGCGCCTTATCTTCCTTGGCTGCGCCATCCCCGTCGTTCACGGAAGCTTAGGCACCGCTGCGGGTATCATGGTAGGCATGTCACCAGGTGGAGCATCCGTACTAGGTGCCATGGTGGGTAGTGCCTCCTACATCGCAGCACCAGCAGCTGTTCGCATAGCACTCCCAGAAGCTAGTCCAGGAATCTACCTGACGCTTGCACTTGGCATCACCTTCCCCTTTAATCTGCTTCTAGGCATTCCTCTGTATATGCGAGTCGCTGAATACCTGACCCAACTGTAACCATGATTGTCACCTTAAGCAAAGTCACCATTATCACTGAACGCCTGCTCAAGGAAGGCGTGCTAGACATCTTAAAAAAAGAAGGCAGCACGGGACACACCATGACTGCCTGTGAAGGCGCAGGCTCCAGAGGCATTAACGCCTCAGACTGGGAAGGGCGAAATATTCAGATTGAAACTATCGCCTCGCCAGATACAGCGGAACGCATCCTTGAGGCAGTCAGCCAGAAATACATGGAAAATTACGCACTCATCGCCTACATCAGTGAAGTTAAAGTCCTACGCAAAGGCAAATTTTCCTCAGAACTCACCGCCGATTAATACGCACATTTTCAGACCACACCATCATGAGCCAAGAGTCTCCACGCATAGGTATTATCATGGGTAGCCAATCAGACTGGCCCACCCTCGAACACACAGCCCACACACTGACAGAATTCGGTATCCCATGGGAAGCCAAAGTAGTCAGCGCACACCGCACCCCCAAGCTACTCTACTCATACGCAGAAGAGGCCAGAGCCCGAGGGCTTCAATGCATCATCGCAGGTGCTGGTGGCGCCGCTCACCTCCCAGGTATGTGCTCTGCCATCACCACCCTGCCAGTACTCGCTGTGCCGGTAAAATCCAGCACCCTCAGTGGCGTGGACTCGTTACTATCCATCGTGCAGATGCCCGCTGGCATTCCCACCGCCACCTTCGCTATAGGTAAAGCAGGAGCCATTAACGCCGCTCTTTTTGCCGTGGCGATGTTAGCCTCTGGAGGCGATGATGAACTCACTGAAAAGCTCGCAGCTTTCCGTGAGAGCCAGCGCACCAAGATCGAAGCAGATACCCTTCCTCAAATGGGAGATCTTAGCCAATAACATTCATCACCATGGATCACGAACCTTGCATCGGTGTCCTAGGCGGAGGTCAGCTCGGCAGAATGCTCGCCCTAGAAGCCCGCAGAATGGGCTACCGCACCGTACAGTGGACAGGTGGTGAACAGTCTGGAGCAGAACGCCTAGCAGACCATGCCATCATTGAGCCTTTTGATTCAGAAACGGCATTGGAGCAATTTACCCAAATGGCCGATGTCGTTACCGTGGAGTTTGAAAATATCCCCAGTGACTTGGTAGCAAAAATTGCAAAAACCATACCCCTGATGCCCGCGCCCTCAGCCGTTAGTATTTGCCAAAACCGTGAGAAAGAAAAACTCTTTCTCCGTTCACATCATATTCCCACCACTGCATTTGCCATCGTCCATGATAGCAACGCCCTCAAAGCCGCCCTCGAGGATATCCCTGGTGACGTCATCCTCAAGACATTAACCGATGGCTACGATGGCAAAGGCCAGTTACTTATCAAAGATCACAGTGACAGACCAAGCCCAGCTGAAATCTGGGAAGAATTCGGATGTAAACCCGCAATCGTCGAGAAACGCATTAATCTAGCCGCAGAACTCTCCGTCATGTGCGCGCGGAGCACCCATGGCGACGTCGCCACCTATGACCCAGCGGAAAACCAACACCTCAACCACATCCTTGATATTTCAATCATCCCCGCCCGTCTCCCTGAAGCACAGCTCACCCAAGCCAGAGAGATTGCCCAAAAAGTCACCGAGCAACTCAACTACATCGGCGTGTTAGGTGTTGAATTTTTTGTCGATCAATCAGGCGCATTGTTAGTGAACGAGATTGCACCGCGCCCTCACAACTCCGGCCACCACACACTCGATGCCTGCGCGACCTCTCAGTTTGAGCAGCAGCTCCGCGCCATCTGCGGTCTTCCACTTGGTAGCACGCAGCTTATTCAGCCTGCCGTGATGCTCAATCTTCTAGGCGATATTTGGAAAAGCCCTACTACAGCTCCAGACTGGACATCCATTCATCAAACACCGGGCGCAAAACTCCACCTCTATGGCAAAAGCCACGCCAAACCTGGCCGGAAAATGGGTCATGTCACCTTTACAGCAGACACCATCGAAAAAGCTCTCTCCCAAGCCAATCACTGCAAAAAGATCTATGGGATAGCTTCAGTCTAATCCTTGCTTTTTTTCTTCAGAGATCAGTCTGCTAGAAATCGCTAAGCAGGCCAAAGGGGCTGTTAAAAAAACAAGCATCCCAATCAGCAGAGCGATCAATATACTCCCAGCGCTAGGGAACTTCACCATCGCAGCAACCACAAACAGGAGCACACCCAGTGAAGATGCCTTCGTGGCAGCATGAATACGGGCAAATGGATCAGGCAGCCTGATTAATCCAATCGAGGCGATCAAAAAACAAAGGCTTCCTAGTAAGGCAAGAATTTCAGCAATCATGACTTTGGTGGTTGGATAAAACGTGCCAGCACAACGGTGGAGAGGAAGCCCAGCATCGCAAGAAGAAGTCCAAACTGAAGTGGCACAGGACTATCATCATGAAATGCAAGTAACATACATAAGCCCAGCGCCTGAAAGGACAAAATATCGATCACAATTACCTTGTTCGCGGTGTTTTCAGTTTTGATCATAAAAAATAGAGACAGCAAAATAGCAACCCCAAGAATCATCGTAGCAATAGTAAGCATAGCGGTTACGGCAGTTGAGTGAGAAAAGATTCGTAGCGTTCTTGTATTTCACGAACAGCAGCCTCTGGATCATCGCCACCATAGAGAGAATGCACCAGTAAAATTCTCCCGCCATCTTTCTCCATAATCGAAATCGTCCCAGGCGTCATACTCACGAGACTAGCAAGGATATAACGCCTCGTGGGAGACGTAAGTGAAACAGGCACATGAAGAAGTATTGGGTTTAATCGTGGCGTAGGCCTCAGCACATCGATCGCCACCCGGAATGCCCCCATAACGACATCGCTGAGATAGAGAAAAGGAAAACGTAAGATAAGTTTCATGGTTGCACAGAGTGAGAAGTTCCTAAAACAGCCTCAATGTAAGCAGCTGGATTCATCAGCCCCTCTGCCGCAGTCTGCGCCAAGGCAAAGAACTGACCACAGGCAATACCGATACTAATCGTTACCACACCAAGTACAGCTGAAGTGAGTAAATTAATCTGAGCCGGCGCCTTTCTTTCCCCAGACGGCTCACCCCAAAATACCGCCCTCCATATTTTAAGCATTGAGAAAATCGTCAGTAGACCCACCGCCACAATCGCACTCGCAGCCACCCAGTCCTGCATTTCCAAACCTGATTTCAGCAGGGCAAATTTAGCAAAAAAACCAGACAGCGGCGGCACCCCTGCGAGAGATAAGGCCGGTATAGCAAACAGAGCCGCAATCCAAGGTGATGACCTAACCACACCGCTGACCTTCTCCAGATCACTGCTCCCTGCATGCTGCTCTACCAGCCCTGTAACAAGAAATAGATTCCCCTTAACAACAATGTGGTGCACCAAATAAAATATCCCAGCCGCCATCGCAAGCGGACTAAATAAAGCCAACGCCAACGCCATATAGCCCACCTGGCTGATGATGTGGAACGATAAAATCCGGCGCATATCATTCTGCGCCACCGCACCGAGAACACCAGCCACCATGGTCAGAATCGCCAACCAGAATAACACCTCTTGATGCGGAAAACTCCCATCAACCACCATCACCATACCAAACACCCGAAACAACGCATAGAGCCCAATCTTTGTCAGTAAGGCCGCAAAAAGTGCCGAGAGCGCAGGTGGCAATTGAGGGTAAGACTTCGGTAGCCAAAAAGCTAACGGCACCAGCGCAGCCTTGATCCCAAATGCCCCAAAGAGGAGCGCCGCAGAGCTATTAATAAGAAATGAGCTACGGTTCTCCTGAAAGCTGACATGCAAATCCGCAAAGTTTAAAGTCCCCGTCTTACCATAGACCAGCCCAGCAGCCACGAGGAAAAGTAGAGAAGCTACCAGATTAATCACCACGTAACGCCATGTGGCTGCCCGCGCTTCTTTCCCCGGCACAATTGCCATGATCGCAAAAGAAGAGAGCAGTAAAACCTCAAACCAAACATAAAGGTTAAAGAGATCACCCGTTAAAAATGCACCACTCGCTCCCAGACTCAGCGTTGAAAGTAAGGGGAAAAGATGCCGCCTCTTGTAATGCGCCGGCAGAGTGGTCATGGAAAAAACAACCGCAGCCACCAAGATCAGCTGACAAACTGCCAGCATCAAAGCGGAAAAACCATCCACCACCAGCACAACTCCATAAGGTGCAGCCCAGCCACCAGCATGCACCGCATACACCTCACCACCACTGGTTTTTATCGTTAGCACAACAGCCAATGCTAATGCCACCACCGCTGCCAACATCACCGGCCATGGATTTCCACGGCAGGCTAAACTAAGCACAGCCCCAATAGCCGGGAGCAATAGACTGGCTACAATAAGAAGTTCAGGTGTCATTTAGAAGAACGGATCAAAAGGGTGATAAGAAAGGCAAGAATACCAAAACCAATAACAATAGCCGTCAATACCAGCGCCTGAGGCAATGGATCTGCATACTCTGAGATCGGCGAACCATCTAGCAATGCCGCAGCATTATGCTTCAGCCCACCAGCAGCAAGAATGATCAGATTAGCCGCCTGACTAAGCATAATTAAACCAATGATAGCATCCACCTTGGTGCCTCCAAGAAGTCGATAGACTCCTCCAGCTACAAGAATACCTATGGTAATGGCGATAAAAAGTTCCATGAGTTACGAAATTTGACGAATATGAAAATGGCGCAGGTAATTCATACAGAACCCCAACACGGTGAGAAATACCCCAAGGTCAAAGAGCAATGGCGTCCCAAGGTGTAAATCACCATAATGAAACCACAGCCCTTGAAAGAAATCCACCCCAACAAAAACAGCTAACAAAGCCGATACAAGAGCAATCCCCAACCCTGAAATAATAAGCCGATGCGCATACCTTCGCATCAAAGGCGGCGTCAGCCGGCGCCACGACGATAGCAAACCTAGCCCCACCCCACCTGCAGCTAGGAGAGCCCCAATAAATCCACCACCAGGCGCATTGTGACCACGCCAGAATATCCATAGGATTGTAGGCAGTAGGAAAAATGCCAGTAGTCTAGCACCCGATGTAAGCAAACTTGACGGCATGACCTCCGGTAATGGAGCTCGCTTCCGAGCAGCCCCAAGCGCAGCATCCGCACCCATCGCAGCAATAGCCAAAACAATGATCTCACCAAGCGTATCCAAGGCGCGGAAATCAACCAGAATCACATTCACCACATTAGCTCCAAAAGCCTGCGTTTTACTCTCCTGAAGGAAAAATTCAGAAATGGGCCGGTTCCACTCCAGAGCAATCGATTTTAAAGTCAGTAAGGTTACCAGAGCTCCCGCAAAAATTGAAAAGATCAGCCGAAATGCCGCTGGCTCACTGGACTCCTTTTTCTTCACTTTCATCAGCGCACCAGCTAGCAAAAACAAAATAAGAGTCTCAGCCATCAGCTGCGTAAGCGCCAAATCTGGCGCGCTAAACCATAAGAAAATAAGCGCGATTACAAAGCCGACAAAACCGAGCGACACCAATATCGTAATCGTCTTCTGCGTCCGGCTCGCCACAACTGTGGAAATCACTAACAAAGGAACCAAACCAAGAAACGCAATCGAATGCTTATCCCAGCTCAGAGGCAGCACTGGCCAATCATGCACCTCTATCGAGAAAAATGATAACATGCCAATGACAATCAGCATGACAATCAGATGGGATACCAGCTTCCCCTCCTCAAGTAAGCCACTCACAGTAGCCGCCACACTCTTCAGAGCATAGATGATATTATCAAAAAGCTGATCAAAAAATGGCGCAAAAGCATCCGGTGGAGAAGATCGCCTAGAACGCAATATCACTCTAGAAACCAGCAACGATAATGCCAGCGCTCCCATACCAAGACCCAGCGCAGGTGTTAGGCCATACCAAAATTGATAAGAAGCACCCTCATCCGCACCTAATGCCGCAGCGGCAGGTCCAAGAAACTGATGATTACTAAATGACAGTGCCGCCACCATCCCCAGAGCGCCAATGGCAGGAAAGAGCGTAGCTAGGGTCATCCCCAGAGGAATCTGTTTCCCTTTGCCTGTTTCCTCCGCCTTACAGAGCATGGGAATAATAAGACGGAACCCCAAAGCCAAAACTCCAACAGCAGAAATAGCCACAGCAATAGCTAACCACGGCGAATAGGCCCACGCCGCCTTAAGAAGGTACTCTTTCCCTAAGAAACCTGGTAGTGGAGCGACACCAATCAGCGATAACGCAGATACCACTACCACCGCACCCGTCACCGGAGACAAGCGAGCCGCACCACGTAATTGGTTCAGGTCACGCGTACCAAAGCGCTTTTCAATATTCCCCGCAGCCAAAAACAACGGAGCCTTATACAGTGCATGGGCTGTCAGAAAGATAACAAATCCAAGCATCGCCGCAGGAGTGCCCAGACCAGCTAGAATGGTAAGAAAACCGAGTGCCGCGAGCGTCGTAGAAGCTAAAATAGCTTTCATATCCGTCTCATAAGCCCCTCTCACCACCGCCGTCCCTACCGTCATCACACCAGCAATCGCCAGCACAGGGGTCCAGATAGGATTTTGACTCAATAACGGCGCTAGTGTGCCAAGGAGAAAAACCCCCGCCTTCACCATCGTTGCGGAGTGTAGATAGGCTGAAACTGGTGTCGGCCCAACCATCGCATTCGGTAACCAAAAGTGAAATGGCCACTGGGCTGACTTTGTCATCGCACCAAGCATGATGAACACCACCGCGGCTGTACTAACATCGGCAATATCAGATACTAAAATTTGCGCTAATGATGCGCTGCCAAGATTTAAGTGCAGCAGCACGAAGCCCACTAACAAAGCGGCACCACCAGCCATGGTAATTAAAAATGCCTGCGCCGCATTTGCCCGAGAAATTTCTTTTTCATTGTGAAACCCAACTAACAAAAATGACAGCAACGATGTGGCCTCCCAGAAGAGAAAGATGAGGTACAGATTATCCGCCCAGATAACGCCCAACATGGCAGAGGCAAACAACCCAAGCAAAATAAGCAGTGAACTGAGCCGCTGATGCCCTTTAAAATAGGTGCACGCATAAAGATTAACACACCCACCCAGAAATAAAATCAGCACTCCAAACCAGGCAGAAAACCCCGTCAACCGCAGAGAAAAATCAACACCTAGCTCAGATACCCAAGGCACTGAGAAAAAGGCATTTCCACCATTGGGAATCTGAGCCAATAAAAACACGGCTCCTGTGAAGTAGAGCGCGGCAATACATGCACCAGCTATACTGGATCGCTCACGCACCCATCCAGACAGACATGCGGCTACGAGAGCAACGCAGGCAGGCAGAGCAATAAGAAGAAAAGTCTCAGCCATGATAACACCCTAATTAAGCACTACAGCCCCAAGAGATTTTTCAAGAAACCTAGCGACTCATTTTTAGGTTTAGCCACCAAGACAGGACGCTCACTCTTACGGAGAATATCAGCAGTATGGCTACCTAACAAAGCAATCTTAAAAGCCCCACTACCATGACTACCCACTACGAGCAGCCCAGTTTGCATTTTATTAGCTCGATCAGCTAGAAATCGCCCCGCGAGAGTGGACTCGCCAATGCTTTGATTCCAGCGCGCTTTATTCTTTGCCGTTTGGGTAATAAATTGATCCAGCTCTTCTTCTGCAATCTCTTTGATATGATTCAGAAGTTGGTCAGGATCGATCGTTAAGGTAGCGCGGGAAACATTAGGCAAGCGGAAGGTGTTTACCACCTCAAGCCTTGTGGACTCCCCCTCCGATAGCGAGGCAAATGCCTCAGCCCACTCCAAGGCCATCGCTGACATCTTGGAGTAATCTACCCCCACTAAAATACTGCTCGGTGGAGCCTTACACCCTTCTGGGACGGCCAACACACCAGCAGGACTTTTCCTAGCTAATCTCAAGACCGTATTGCGGTTTTCTGGCCCTAAAAGAGGCACAATCACTAAATCATAATCACCACCAGACAGCTCATACAGAGTGGTCGTTAGAAAATCACCTTCTTCTATTTTAACCTCCAGCTCCACCGTAGGAAGCAACGGTTTAAGCACTTGTTCTAGCTCTTTCCGCTGTTCCTCTTTACTAGCAGGTTCAGGGATAGTTACTGGGAATTCCGGCAGACCTTGTTCGCGGTTACTTAGAACGGTGACTTTTTTTGCCTCAGAGGCTTTAGCGATCGCTTGCGTCCAGTTAATCACAGCTTCCTCAGGACTATCTTCTGGGAGCAGGGCTAAAATATTTTGAAATCTCTTCATAGGGTAGTTCTTTTGCTAGAATATGATGCGAAGTTTGCCACGTTTTTGTGCTCATCTTGTTACATGGCTGTATACCGCGTGCGGACTATTCCATAGCAATAAATAATGTCAATACAGGCTGCTATTTGTTAAGAGGCTTGCTGACTCAGTTCAGGAAGACGGTAGCTCGGCCGGTAACGAAGTAGACAGCCAACTCCGGAGGTCACAGCCATTCTTACTATTTCTTCTTCCATGTTATCAATTTTCATTATTTTAATGATTATTCGAGATACTCTAGATCAACTCGTTTGATCTAGGCGCACCATAACAATAATTATTTATCGTGCAAATTAAAACGTGTATTTTTTTTCGTGTTTTAGCATGCATGTTAATTTACAAAAAAACGGTTAGCTTCTCGCGAGGCTAACCGTGTTAGATGGAGATAGGTTGTATGCCCTATCCTTAATGAAAAAACTAAAATCGACTATGATACCATTGATGTAATCAATACCTCCACAGAGGTAAACAGGCGGTGGTTTTCACCTACCTTCATGACTGAATTTCAGTTTTGAATCCACGAGCGTCTACTTTTTTCCACTCAGCAGAAAAGCTGAAATCCCTTTGATGTTCCGAGCTCCTTTAAAAGTTGCTGTCACATTCCCATCGCTATCTAACATTTTCATCGTTGGATACCCTGTAATCTTGTATTTTTTGACCAGGTTTTGGTGTTTATCTCCATCGATCTTCACGCAGACCACGCCCTTAGCCGCTTCAGCCACTTCTTGTTTATTGAAGACTGTCTGATTCAGCACCTTACATGGACCACACCAGGTTGTCTCAAATTTCACAAAGCATGAGGTATTCCTCTTTTTCGCCGTTTCCAGAGCCTTAGCTAAATCAGTTTCGAACACAATGGGCTCCTTGGCAACAGGCGCCTCTAAATCAGGATTTTTCATTTTTATCCGGCCTCGCATGATCAGCTTTTCCCTTTTTGTCATGTGGGGCTCGACTTCAAAGATATTGGCCTTCAGCCCAATTCCATCTACGACTTCGATCTTCCACGCCTTGCCTTTCACACCATAGAAGTAGTGATCCATGAGACCGGATTCGTCCACATCGTAGTTGGTGTATTTCCCTTTGAGATACCAAAAATCACCACTTCCTTGAGTCATACGTCCATCATTATTGAAGTCTTGAAGAATCACTGTATACGGAATTCCCGCGAGGGTCACTTCCCCCACTGAACAAGTCTTATTCGTAAAACGAATGGCTTCTGGGACTGCGCCTTTGCTATCAGTCACTATCCAGTAAGAGAGATCCGTATGACCCTCTACCTCCTTCTCCTCTCCCTTCATCTTGTGCACTAACTTGAGTGATTGCCCCGCAAGGCGGCTCCACCATTTCCCGCGCCTATCCTCGACATTGAAATGAAGAGCCTTCTCATCATCAAACTTGCCATCTGAATCCTTATCAATATAGAGACGATCATAGGGTAATCCTGCCTCTGATCTAGCAACCGCAATTTTCAGGCCTGGCCTTAATTCAGAAAAAGCCCCGATCAGATGTTCAACTCCATCCACCCCCTTAAGCTTCTCAGCTTTCAAAGGAATTTTCACACCAGGAGCATAAACTCTATAAATTGTCTCTGAACCCGTGTGATATTTTAGATTAATTTCATGAGGCTCAGAGAGCTTAGGCATCACCTCTTTAGATTCATATTTCTTCTTGGCTATATCGTACTCCTCAGCTGTACATGGCCCTCCCATCGGAATTATCTTACCCTGTTCATCAGCAAAGTGATAAACACGATATTTATCAATCACCGCCATATCTTCCAGGCTTAGGCCTGTTTCGAATTCAATAATTTTCATCTTCAGCACCTCAGCACCATTGGAACCTTCAGGATCAATCAGCTCGCCCCGCCAAGCTTTTCCATTCACATCGTAGAGAAAACCAGCAAGATTTGGAAATCTAGGATTAAATTTATTAGGCCTATTATCCGTCGACTTAAGACCCCAACCAACTGATCGAGAGTTCGCTAACTTATTACCATGTATGACTTTGATTTGGACCTCATAATTGACCCCATCTAAGGAAACATCACCAACATAAGAGCCATTAGGACGTTTTTTCATCTCCACTTCATGTTCAACTGCAGCGACACTTGCTGATAATGCAAAGAGTGCAGCCAAAAAGACGGAGAGATATTTCTTCTTATTCATAGTTTTTTTCATTTTTATATTCATTGAGTTTTAAAAATCGCCATCGCGATAAACCACCACGATTTCATTCCAGCACCCCCCTCTCAGGACTACTTTGCTTAGTTAGCCACGGTCAGTTCGAAATCGCCTTGATGACTTGCTTCAATTGAGCGCGTTGCTCTTTGTCAGTAGATTTTTCATACAGCTCCTCTAGCAAGGGCTTTGCTTGAACATCAAGTCTATCAAGGATCTTGCGGGCCTTTGAGCGCAATGAAAATTCCTCCGATACTAGCTCCTTCACCGCCTGATTGATTAACGGACGGAGGCTACCCTCAATGTTGATCTCAGCTTTCTCCGTCTGACTTTTTATGATCGGCAACTCTTTCACGCGAAACTGCCACTCTACCTGACAACTTCCCTCTAACACATAATCTCTATAGGAACCTTTTACCCAAGGCCCTCCATCGATACGTGACCAAGCTTCCACCCGATATGTTGAGAGGTTCTCCGCCTTCAAATCAATACTGAATGCATTCTTAAGTGGAGTTACATCAGCCTTGATGTCCAACTTATCGGATACGTTAGATATAGGCCCATTGGGATCCATAACGGTCATGATCTTAGCTAAAAGATCGAGAAATTGTACGTCTGTTCCATCCAACATCCGCCGCGACCAAAACTTAGAGGCAAAAGCCGCCTCATACCAATCTACCGCCCCATTTCTCCAAACATTGTCTTCGAAACTGGAGATTGCATCAGCGATTGGGGCATCAATCCTCCTTCCTAGTGAAGCGTCAAAATCATAGGTCTGTCCTGCTGCAATCCACGCTTCATAGTTAACACGTAATGCTTCGAAAGCTCCAGGATTCTCGTTAATCTTCCGCTGCTGTTTCTCAAAAACATCAAGATAAATACAAGCTGGCTTACGCAGATACTTATCGTAAGAAGGCTGAAAGGCTTCAACAAAATCTTTGTCTGCTAACACCCTATCTAACACAATTGCTATCTCATCGAGAGCTGCTGGATTGTAATGGCCAAATGAAGTTCTCGATTCTAGATTGAATTTACCATTTTTATGTGGGCCAGAAAGGTAAACATCATTTTCAAGTATTCCTTCTAACCAAGATAGGCTCAACTTGCCGCTCCAGGGATTATAGATTCGCCCTTTGGTATCTCTACCAATAATAAGATTTCCCTGTCGCGGCTGTACTTTCGCACCAGCTTGTGACTCAATAAAAGCGTCAACAAAATGCTCTAAAGTCCACGTCACCAAGGCTTGGTTTGCTGCTTTTTCCGCGCGGACAAGAGCCGTCGTCCCGAGAACCGCAGCGAGAAAAACAATTGCCAAACCTCCAATCCTCGATTCGGCCCGATCAGCAGCTCGCCGGCAATTCGTATCTAAAATGCGTTTAATACGCACCCGCATCGTTGAAGGCCTTGCCATTGGCATTGCCATCGCTGGAACACTGACAGATTTGGCACAAAATTTTAAAAGCGCACCAGCGTATTCATCAGCACCTATCCCAGCACTCAGCACCGCATCATCAGCAGCACACTCTTGGGATATTTTCAATTTTCGATAGGCAATCCAAACAAAAGGGTTAACCCAATACGCGGCCAAGCATAGCTGAGCAAGAAAGTTGAAAAAACCATCAAAATGACGCACATGAGCAACTTCATGCCTAAGTATAATCTCCCAATCTGCACGCTCCCAATCACATGCGCTTGCAGGCACAAAAAGCGTGGGCCGAAGTATACCTGCAACAAAAGGAATCCCATCAGCAGTTTGCAGCTCTCTAAGCTTCAGGCCTCTGACTCCTGCTCGCTGACATACAATATGAAACTTTTCCATCATTGGAGCACTCCCAGATTCACTCTGCCGGTAAAGATTCACTAGACCAATCAACCCAAACAATGGACGCATCAAAAGAACGATCATTCCAAGAATCCAGACGACTAACATTAAGACTGGCCAACTGATGCTTAACTTTTCATCAGGGCTTGACGCAGTTGGTGTTTGAGGCTCCGCAATCTGGTTCGAGGGAGCCAACTTCATCTCACTATGAGCTGTGACGGTAGGGCTTTCCACTGGCACTGTACCCGGTATCACAACTGCTGTGATTTTTTCTTTTTGAATGCTATCGCGATGGCCTAGCATCTCCATCACTAACATCGGCTTAGCAAAACCTAACAAAACCATCACAGTAGCCGCAGCAAACACCGATCTCCAGCAGGTCGCTACAACACGTGCCGAGCGTTTTCTAAGGAAAAATATAACAGCAAGCGCTAGGGCGAAAAATATCAGTCCTCGTATTTCTACTGACAGTATCCCTCGAGTTAATTCTGAGTAATCCATATTCATCGTTTAACTTTTCTTTGTTTCGTTTTTCGCGTCTTCGATGAGCCTTGTAAGTTGTTCCAATTCCTCAGAATCCAATTTTTTATTCCCCATCCCTAACAAACCTGATACCGCACTGGCCACTGAGCCTTGATAAAAGGTAGTTACCAATCTACCGAGGGCAGACTGAGCCGCCTGCTCTGTCGCGACGGCAGGCGAATAAACAAAGGTCTTTTTGTCTTTTACGTAAGTGGCATGCTCCGCTTCCACTAACGACCGTAAAGTCGTCCGAACTGAAGCATAACTTGGTTGATTAGGAATCAACTCCCATACCCGACGCGCGGTCACCGGTGCCTGTGAGTAAAGAATATCCATTACTTGTTGCTGCCGAGGCGATAGAGCAGCAGGCTTAGAAACGGAGGGCTTCTCCTCTTTGTTATCTTCATAAGACATATGTGGATATTTCCACACATATGCATTGAGTCAACAAGAAATGTGGTTTTTTTCACACTTTAACACAAATACCCCCCTCTAGGACTTACTTTCTAAGATCGACAACAATCTCCACTTATCCAGACCTCATCATATTAGCAGGCGAATTGTAATCAATTAGGAGAACCTCTGGCTAGAATTTTGGGGAACCTCAGTATCCACACAAGAAGCATATAAGATTGCAGCTAGCTCATATCGTGTTTATTGGAGAGGAGTGTCTGCTTTTTTTCATGCGCTTCATATCATTTCTTGGATAGCGTTACTCATCATGATTCCTGGGGTTGGTGCGATGCTCTGGATCAAAAATAGAAGTGCGCTACATTGCTGGGTGAGGCTTTATCATCAGCCTGATCGGTGGCTGTTAGCGTCACGTATACCCAGTGATAGCTCTGCAAAACAGAGAAACATCGCCCTCCAGGAGGTCGTGGAATTAGCACGCAACTGCGAGTGGAATGCATCTTGCGCCTATCAAGGGCGCGATGCGAAATCAGGGCAAATCATCATCGGTCTTATATCTGATAAGAAACCTCAAAATCTTTCTACCAAAATAGAGTTTACCCGTATCTCTAGTGGGCTCGTTCTCCGAGCTTCCGGTCAGCCGAGAGATGAGGCTATTACCGTCAGCTCTCAGGTCGAAGCCTGGAGCCAAAGAAATTCAATAACGCCAAAAGCCACCCCCTACTCCATCACAGCACAATCATTTCAATGCTGGGAATGGCCTGTTAAAGAGTTATCCCCAGCACCCTCTTTGAGCAGAAAATTAGCGGAAAAAATTTTCGAGCTACGTGACATCGCCTTTTATCCGCTGGTGGTAACTCCTCTTACTATCGCGATGCTTGGCACAGGGAGCACCTTTCTATTTGGAATGGGGATTTTCAGTATTATCCTACTCTCTGGTGCACATAAGTTTGTCTTTCTCCACCAGCGTGAAGACGCTACTCAGGAGCGTCACCTGCAGAATTATTAAGCCGGTGTAACTCCTCCAGATAACCTACTTTAGGCCTCGGCTTCACAGCGCTCGCTTGACGCTCCATCATCTCTAATACCTGCTCGCTACTCCCCTGAATAAGCTCTTGGATGATTTCAGCCTCGGGGAGATTTTTCCAATATTTCTTGGGCATTTCAGACTGCATCATTTTTATTTTTAACCGAGCGGGATTAAATGTGCTGCGGTAATAAGCCAGCCAGTATGCCTCAAATGCATCATCACTCTGAGGCACTTCCTCTTTTTGTAAACCTTCACTAAACTCGATTGTTTCCCCGTCCCAATGGGCACATTCATCAGGTGTCAAAATAGACCACCTCATCCCCGTGAAGCGCTTACGAAAAAAGGGCACATTCAACCTCAGAATCCGGTGCTCTGGCTCAAACCATGACACATAATACTCCTCGCCATTGCCGTCATCTAACTGCTTAAATCTGACAAAAGCACGCATCTTGTGCATATCTCTACGGATCTCCTTCTGCATCTTATGAAGTCTGAGCACAGCGTCATCAGTATGGTTAATCAATAGAGCGCGATCACCACCATGGGTCATCCGCCAGATCACATCATAGAGTAATGCCCACTGCGTGTCTGAGCGGTGACTAGCCACACTCTCAGCAAGGTGCAAAAATGCCTTAGGCACGGTATACTGCGGCTGAGATGCTTCATACTGTGCAGGCTCTTCCTGGAGCACGCTCAGCTCAGAGAAGTTAAATAACCCACTCTCTTCTTCCGAAAAGCGCCATTCTACATCACAGGGAGGAATCTTAGCATGGAGTAAACGCCTCGCCTGCTCACGCCATGAGGAAAAGCTTGGGTCTATTGTTACACCTTGCATCTTAAGAAAAATTTAAAATTCACCGGTGCGAGCCTCCTGCTGCGTTGTTCTATCAGAAATCAGCGACTGCTCTGATATTACAGATTTTGGCGGAGGACCAAATGATAGCTCCATCTGCTCAGGTGGTGGCGCAAAGTGCGCGCGGAGCTTTTCACTACTCCATTCCAGTCTCGCTGGCTGATGATCCATACAAATTAAAAACGGCAGACATTTTTTTACGTTCACACGCAGCTTTATGAGATCCTCTAGGCGTAGCGCATGGTGACGCCGCAGGCTGACAATACGCTTAGCATTCCTAACACCTAACCCTGGTATACGGTAAAGCCGCTCAATAGGTGAGCGATTCACATCAATAGGAAACTCAGCACGATTGCGCAGCGCCCATGAAAGCTTAGGATCAATATCCAGATCCAAATTCGGGTGCTGATCCGGCATCAGCTCCCCTACCTGATAACCATAGAAGCGTAATAACCAGTCTGCTTGATAGAGCCGATGCTCTCTAACCAAAGGAGGTGACTTCAGTGGCAATATAACTGAAGGCTCAGGAATAGGGCTGAAGGCAGAGTAGTAGACTCGTCTTAGTTTAAAATTTCCATACAAGTCCTCAGCTCGATGCAAAAAATGCGCATCACTGGAGCCATCTGCACCGATGATCATTTGCGTTGATTGCCCAGTGGCAAAAGTGCCCTCGTTCATTTTTTTTCCAGAACGACGCCTAACACGCTTTTCTTTACGGATCGCCTTTGCTTCTGTGATCTTACCATTAATATTTCCCATGGCATCACGCGTACGGCCTACATTTTTCTCCGGTGCCAGCTTCGCCAATGTTTCCTGCCTCGGTAATTCCACATTGATGCTGAGCCGATCTGCAAATTTACCCGCTTGCTCGATCAGTTCAGGGGATGCCTCAGGAATAGTCTTCAGATGAATATAACCACGGAAGTCATGTGTCTCCCTCAGTAACTGCGCCACCCTAACAAGCTGCTCCATCGTATAATCCGCACTGCGCACAATCCCTGAACTCAAAAACAAACCCTCGATATAGTTTCTTTTATAAAAGGACAACGTAAGCTCCACCACCTCCTCTGGCGTAAAACGAGCTCTTCTTACATTACTGGATCTACGATTAATGCAGTAGTGACAATCGTAGACACATACATTCGTCAGCAGCACCTTAAGCAGCGAAATACAACGCCCATCCGGCGCATAGGAATGACAAATACCCACCCCTCCAGTAGACCCAATCCCCTTAGACCCCAGAGAGTTTTTCTGCGCAGCACCGGAACTGGCACAAGAGGCATCATATTTAGCGGCATCCGCTAAAATCTCCAATTTCGCTAAAGTATTCATATGAACACTTTATTGATGAGGGTTACTTAAGCAAGCCGTAAAGTTAATTCTTTGCTACCTTTATCAATAAAAGGCATTTAGCGCTCCTCCCTCTCCTGCGGTCGCCGAGGTGGAGTATTCATCGGCTTCCGAAGAACATGACTATGAAACAATAAAAGTAGGCTATTGAGGATGACAATATTCATAATTTGCTAACTCACTATGTCTATATATTGTCTTTATTATCAAGGAGGTCAATCAATTTGTCCACCCTCAATAACCACTTCAAACAACCAACTAATAATCAATAAGTTAAATAAATATAAGATACCCGATACCCCTTAAAATATCAGAGAGACCAGAGTAATTTTGGAAAATGATTTGATTATGTCTATATTATGTACAAAATAAGATTGAGTTGTTTATCAGACCATATTTCAATTAAATCCCTCCAATTACTCACCCTTACATTTCATCGATGTCTAAAAAAACACTCCATATGCATGGCATCAAAGTTGCCACGACATTAACCGGGCTGAGTGATCACGTCATTCGCGTATGGGAGAAGCGCTACAATGCCGTCACCCCTGAACGCACGACCACGAATCGCCGCCTCTACTCAGATAGCGATATCGCGAGACTGCAAAATCTTTCCAAACTCGTCCAACAAGGCTGCGCAATCAGCAATATTGCCAGCCTCTCTGACCAAGAGCTTGATGCTCTGCTAGACTCCATCACAGCCTCGGAGGAAACCCCTCAAAACCCAGAAAAAACTGGCCAGGTCAATCAATTTATCCTCGCAGCCAGCAGTGCTATCCGGCATCTAGATCAAGATCGGCTAGAACAAGTATTTGACCAAGCAGCGTTCGACCTCGGCTACTCTGGTATGCTTGAGCTTGTGATTATCCCAGTGATGCAGCAAGTGGGTGAGGACTGGTTTCATGGCCTGATTACCACTGCTGACGAGCACGCTGCCACGAGCTTCATTAAGGAATATTTATCACATACTGTAAGGTCATTCTCTGTGGATGAAAATGCACCTGTTCTCGTAGTCACCACACCAGCCGGGCAGCTACATGACCTGAGCGCATTTATCGGCTCGTGCCAGGCGCGAAAGGCTGGATGGAAGGTTGTCTATCTAGGCGCCTCTCTCCCCGCCAATGAAATTGCTGGCAGCATCAGCCGTGTTAATGCTACCGCGCTACTACTCAGCATCGTCTACCCTCTCGACGATTCCAAATTACCCGGCGAACTCATCCAACTGCGCAAACAATGCCCAGAAAACCTACCCATTCTCATCGGCGGCTCCGGTCTAAGTAACTACGCCCAGACGATTACAGAGATCGGAGCAATCAACATTCCGCACATCTCTGGTTTATCATCTGAACTACTCAAAATACGACAATCTAGACCCATGCCCGCCATCGCGCTCAAGGAAGCGCAGTAAACACTCCAACATAATACGAACACCATGAGCAAAGCATCTCAAAAAACTCCGTCCAAAACCGCACCTGATATCCCATCTGCTTACTGGCACTATCTCCTAACTCATGGAAAACGACCTGCCAGCGTCTATGCATTTACCCATGAGATAGAAATGGAGGAAGCTGACTTCTACGCCCACGCAGCGAGCTTTTCCTCACTAGAGGCACGCTACTGGAAAAACACCATCGAAGAAACAATCACGGTGTTAGAATCTGATGAAGATTACTCAGGTTACGCTCCTGACCAGAAGCTTCTCGCCTTTTTCTATACTTACTTTTCCCATATTCAGAAGCATCGCTCTCGGCTCGTGGAGTTCTTCCCCCGCCCCGGCTGCTATCAATCTTTAAAACCTATGCGAGCAACCTTCGTGGAGTATACCAAAGATATCATCACTCAAGGCCTAGAGGATGGCTCCATTGCTGATCGTAAAAAACTCACTGAGAAATACCCCCAGCTTCTGTTTGAGCAGTTCCGTAGTATCATTGAGTTCTACCGTAAGGATCACTCTGAGGAATTTCAGGATACAGATGCTTTTATCGAGAAAAGCGTCCGCTTCGGTGCTGATGTAGCACGCTCTGGCACTCTTGATTCAGCTTTCGATCTCGGCAGATTTCTCCTCCGCAGGTTCACCCTTAACGAATCCTAACAAAACGTGAAAGAACAAACTAAAATCCCAAAACACAAGTTAGGCCGCGCTACACGGCTCGCCACCACCGGCGTGCAGGTAGGGGTAAACTATCTGAAGTATAAAACCCGCAAAGCTCTCACTGGAAATGACGATAAAACAAATTTCCATGAGACCACTGCCCGCCAGACGTATGACACCTTCAGCCAACTCAAAGGCGGCCCATTGAAGCTCGCCCAGATGCTAAGCATGGATAGAAACCTCATTCCTGAGCAGTATGTTGAGGAGTTTTCCAAAGCTCAATATTCCGCACCACCTCTCACTTTCCCACTGGTGGTCAATACCTTTATCAAGGAACTCGGGAAACACCCCAATGAGCTCTTCGATACTTTTACACGCAAGGCCGTTTCAGGAGCATCAATCGGTCAGGTGCACCAAGCAGAAAAGGACGGCCAGCGCTACGCCGTAAAAATCCAATACCCTGGCGTAGCGGATAGCTTAAAGTCTGATCTCGCGATCGTAAAACCCCTTGCCATGCGGCTCTTCCAGCTCGATGCCAAATCACTTGATCCTTACATGAAGGAGGTGCAAGAACGATTATTGGAAGAAACAGACTACTGCCTGGAGCTGGAACGCTCTCTGGAGCTGGTCGCTCAATCTAACCACCTCCCCCTCACCCACTTCCCTCAGTATTTTCCAGAGTTCAGCAGCCGTCGTATCCTCACTATGCAATGGGTAGGTGGTGTGCAGTTAGATACGTATGCTGACTCAGACACCAGCCAGGATAAAAAACAAGCCGTCGCACAGGCGCTCTGGGATTTCTACCATCATCAGATCCATCACCTCCGCCTCTTCCATGCCGATCCTCACCCAGGTAATTTTAAGGTCGATGATGATGAACTTTGGATCCTCGATTTTGGCTGCACAAAATCACTCGATAAGGTATTCTATCAGGATTACTTTGCTCTAATGAATCCTGACGTCATCCATGATGATGCAAGATTCAGTCAGGCTCTCTATGCCCTAGGGCTACTCCTCGATAGTGATGATCCTAAAGCCGTAAGAAAACTAACTGCGGTCTTCAAAGAGTCCGTGGAGTTACTCTCACGTCCCTTCCTCCAAGGTACATTTGATTTTGGTAATCAAGCCTACTTTGATGAACTTGGTGCATTTAGCGAGAAGACACGTCTCGATCAAGAACTCAGTAATCTCAGCACCTCTCGAGGCGACGCGAACGCTCTCTATTTAAACCGCACTTACTTCGGCCTATATAACCTCATGGGCAGCCTCGGCGCTAAGATCGACGCTAAGCTACCTGATTTTGCTCCTAGCTTCGCAGCCTAATCTATCTTTCCAAATCTCATATGAAAAACATCCTTATCATCGGTGGCAGCTCTGGCATTGGCGCCTCTCTTGCTACTCAACTCAGCACACAAGATATACAGGTCCACACAGCCTGCCGCCGCCCTACGGAATTTGAGCATCAGAATTTTGATGCGACCGCGCCCACTACGCTTCATTTACCTGAAAAGTTAGATGGCCTCGTCTACTGCCCTGGCTCGATTAATCTTAAGCCATTTCACCGGATTACTTCCTCAGAGATATTAGAGGAGTTTACCCTCAACGCCCTAGGTGCTGCCACCGTCATTCAACAGGCTCTTCCAGCTTTAAAAAAAGCAGATACTGCCTCGGTGGTTCTCTTTTCTACAGTAGCTGTTCAGACAGGCCTACCCTTTCATGCCTCTATCGCTATGGCAAAGGGCGCTATCGAAGGGCTGACTCGCTCACTCGCAGCAGAGTTATCACCCAAGATCAGAGTCAACGCCATTGCCCCCTCCCTCACCAAAACCCCCCTTGCTGAAAACCTGACTAATACCGATCAGAAAATACAAGCATCCGCAGAAAGACATCCACTTAAGCGTATTGGCGATGCTGGAGAAATAGCCAGCCTCGCCTCATGGTTGCTCTCAGATGCTTCCCTCTTTGTCACAGGCCAGATTATCCAAGCCGATGGTGGCATGGGGAGTGTTCGGACCTTTTAGATTTTCAATATCAGATTGACAATATTTCACTAAACACAGAGGTTGCGATCTAATATCTTATCCATCGTGAAACATTTATTTTTATACGCTATTTTTGGCCTGACTTCGCTTGCTACTCACGCAGAGGTCTCCATGCCATCATTTTTTTCAGACGGCATGGTCTTACAGCAGAAATCCACGGCTAAACTGTGGGGATGGGCAAAAGCAGGTGAGCAAGTCTCCGTCGATTTCCTTGGGAAAAAAGTCACCGCCACCACATCACAAGACGGCCAATGGCTTGTTGAACTTAAGGACTTAGCCGCTACCGACAAGGGTAGTGAACTCACCGTTAAAGTTGGCAGCGATACCAAGGTAATCAAAAACGTCGTTGTTGGCGAAGTTTGGATTGCGAGCGGACAGTCTAACATGGAATGGGCTATTAAGAAAACTGAGGACAAAAATGCCGACAATCAAGCAGAGGATAAGCTACTTAGAGTCTACACCTCAAGAAACCTAACAAACAAAAAACCATCAAAAGATTTCTCAGGTAAATGGCTCAGCACCGAGCCTAAAAATACACCTAATTTCACTGCCGTAGGCTATCATTTTGCTAAGTCACTACGTGAAAAGCTCAATGTGCCTGTTGGTATCATCGAGTGTGCTTGGGGAGGCAAACGCATCGAAGCCTTCATTAGTGACGCATCCATGAGGGAAGCAAAGGAGTTAGACTATATCGTTCAAGCTAAAGCTGATGCCATTAAAAACTATCTCCCTGAAAAAATTAAAAAAGCCCACCAAGAAGCCTTAGTAAAGTGGCAGAAACAATGTGCCGAATGGGAGAAAACTCAAAAGGGGAGAAAACCTCGCAAACCAAAAGCGAAAGGTAACCCTAGTCTCAACCCCACATATCACTCTACCATTTACAACGGCATGATCGCCCCCATCGCAAGCTACTCAGCTAAAGGGGTTATCTGGTATCAAGGAGAATCTAACGCCAGAGATAAATCCGCGGACGATTACGAAGCACTACTTAAACTCCTCATCCAAGACTGGAGGAAGCAATGGGATAGTAACCTCTCATTTTACTACGTTCAACTTGCCAGTTATGGCGATACCACCCGTACCGGCTGGATCACTGTGCAGGATCAGATGCGTCAACTCTTATCAAACCCTGAAATGGGAGAAACCAACATCGGAATGGCGGTTATCAATGACATCGGGCATCCTCGTAACATTCACCCACCCAATAAACATGACGTGGGTAAACGCCTCGCGCGCTGGGCACTCAATCAAGATTATGGCTTTAAGGATATCATTGTTTCTGGCCCCCTCTACCGCTCTCATCGCACCGCAGCAAATACTTTAGAGATCACGTTCGATTATGCTACGGGACTAAAAACACGTGACGGTGAGGCCCCCGGTTCCTTCGAGCTCCTCGACACAAAAAATAACTGGCTACCAGCAACAGCGGAGATTCAAGGCGACCGTATTATCCTGAGTCACGATCAAATTAAAAAACCCACCAAAGCACGCTACGCATGGCACATAATGGCTAAAGGCGCGAATCTCATCAACGCCGAGGGGCTACCCACCAGCTGTTTTACCACCAAGTAGGCTCCTCGTTTCACCACACAATAGATCAGTGAGCCACGTGTCAGTGCTTGGCTCCTAATTTCTCCATATTAATCACAGCGAAATCATCCTGCATCCAGTCGATATTCGTGGTTGTAATCAGCTTTTGCGCATCGCTTGGAAGCTTGTTCATCAGAGCATTCCTCCTCCCAGTATCGAGTTCGCCAAAGATATCATCCAGCAAGTAAATGGGGAGTCTACCCGCTTGTTTTTGAAGTAACTCCCCCTGTGCTAGCTTCAGCGATAGCGCCAGCGTCCGCTGCTGACCTTCACTGGCGAAGTCCGCTGCTGCCATCCCATTAATGGAAAGCCGTAGTTCATCACGGTGTGGCCCTGCCAGCGTCTGCCCTTGTCTCCGCTCACGCTCACGTGTCATGGCTAAGCTTGCTACCAGATCATCACCCGCTCC
Organism: uncultured Verrucomicrobiales bacterium; assembly: GCA_937969495.1. Lineage (GTDB taxonomy): Bacteria > Verrucomicrobiota > Verrucomicrobiia > Verrucomicrobiales > Akkermansiaceae > Oceaniferula. The sequence goes on from CALBVY010000016.1 coordinate 47,509, forward strand.
TGGCACATATTCCATACCTACACGCTCATCACAGGCACTCACCTCAGACTGCGCTGTAGATGCTAGCGGTTCTAAATGCTCTACGAGCCTCCGCCGCGCTCCCGTGAGGTAATCACCATGTTTAACTAACAAATCGCTGTAAGCTGTAATTTCTGCCTCTCGTAATACGCGATCTTTAAGTAGTATATTCCGCGCTTTAAGCACTCTACTGTATCGGTTCAGGTGATCTCGATACATCGGATCTAACTGACATCCTATAAAGTCAAGATACCTCCGCCGCACACTCCCAGAGCCACGCACGAGCGCTAAGTCATCATTTCCCATCCACACAATCAGCCCCCCAAAACGAAGATAATCACTCTGCCGCGCTATAAGTTCACCATCCAGCTTCATTTCCACACCACCCCGCGCTGCATACCTCACCTGAATCTCATCTCCCCAACAGCACCCAGCTACACCAAATCCAGAGCAACCCACTCGCGCTATCTTCGCCATCCTCGTGCTCCTTGGCGATTGCAGTCTCACAAGAACACACACCGCCTCTAAGATCGATGTCTTCCCCATGGCATTCGCCCCCACCATCACTGCTCCCGCCTCAGGAAACTCCAAAGCCAAGGCTTCAAAGCATCTGAAGTTTTGTAAACGGAGGGATGATATCACGTCCAGACTCTAAGTTTAAAACTCAAAGATGAAACATCAAATTCAAGCCACCAGTGCGCTAAAAAAAACTCTCTCCGCCGCGGTCATCATCACACCTGCTGCTCCCATTACTTGTATTTCTCAAGTAGCGGCATCAAATTTCCTAACGTCTCTTCTGGCCAAAGTTCTTTTGGCGTCATAATAGCTGGAGCCAAAGCATCATGCTCCGGCCAGTCAGCACGCTCTGGCACTTGATCAATGGCACGAGCGATGATCTTTTTAGCCTTCTCTGAGTTTGCTTTTAAATGACCAATGACCGTTTGCGCACTAACATCCTCTTCTTCCTGATGCCAACAGTCGTAATCCGTAATCATACCTAACGTAGCCAGAGCTATCTCCGCTTCCCTAGCCAGCTTGGCCTCAGGAAGATTGGTCATCCCAATGATATCAAAGCCTAGCTGACGGTTGGCCTCACTCTCAGCACGGGTAGAAAATGCCGGACCATCCATATTAACGTAAGTCCCACCATCATGCACCACGCAGCCTTCCTCCCGAGCACTGCGGGCAAGAATATCCCTCAATCCAGCACTCACCGGCTCACCAAAACCAATGTGCGCAACAATACCATTACCAAAGAAGGTGTGATGCTCCCGCCTACTGGTTCGATCAAAGTATTGATCTGGTAGCACGATGTGGCGCGGAGCGTAAGCTTCCTTAAGACTCCCCACTGCCGTGACACAGATGAGCCAGCGCACTCCCAGACTACGTAACGCCCAGATATTAGCCCGATGATTAATCTCGTGTGGCAATAGACGGTGCCCCCGCCCATGACGTGGTAGAAACCAGACTTGCCTACCATTAATATCACCACCAATCAATGTATCAGATGGCTCCCCAAAGGGCGTATTCACCTGCCGTTCTTCCGTTTTTTCAAAACCCTCAATCTCATAGAGACCACTCCCTCCGATAATACCTATTGCGCCCATAATGATCTCCATCCAAAGTTTTCTTTTTCTGCCATCTTCTGTAACAAACTCTCTTCAAATACCGTGACCCGTGTGCCGACACGCGTTTTTCTATAGATCAGTGGCTGGGCTTCATCCAATACGCGGATACACCCAAAGCTGCAACGAACGCGCTTACGAAACTTACCCACATGCATCCCCACACCATGCCAGGTGAGCCGCATCCAGTAAGGCATCTCAGTGCCCTGGTAAACCGCCCCTTCAGGTAGCGCCCCTTGATGAAGCCAGCTTTTTTCAACCATCACCTCTCCTGTTTCCGCATGGAGGTATTTTCCATATCTATTGGATCGCTTTTGCTCCATTTTTTCTAACACTTCATATTTCCCCGTAGGAGTTTCTTTACCTGGCACTCCTGTGGCGACATCCGTCTTTAAAATCACCCTCTCCTGCTCATCGAGCAACCAAGCCTTCTGATCCCATAGAGAAACTTTTACGGTTGTTGTAGCAGCATCCGCTTGGTGATAGAGCTTTTTATTCACCTGCCATGAAGGCACATCACCTCCTATCCCTTGACAAGAAATCGTTGTAAGAGGCAGTAATATCATCATTCCCCTCAACGTATTCTTGAGCAGATTAGGCATACCAAAATTCTATGTTTACCTACTAGAATTCCAACTTTATAATACCACCTTTTAGAAAGATTCCCTTATATGCGCTTTGCTCTTATCATCGCTTTCTGCACCGCCTCCGTTTTGGGAGGAGTCTTCTGGTATAACCTCTATCTTCACCCACCAAAGATGCCCATCGACCACATTAGTAAACTAAGCAAAGAAGAATACCTCCAAGGTAAGATACGGGAAGAAGACACCATTACCCGCCGCTCCCCAAGACTCAGCAATACCCTAGATACGATGGGCCTTAACATGGGCGCACCAGTGTTTATCCGCATTTTCAAAGAAAGTAGAGAGCTCGAGATATGGATGAAGCGTGATAGCGATAATCAATTCCAACACGTAAGAACATGGGAAATAGCCGCGATGTCTGGAGCACTAGGGCCAAAGTTAGCGGAAGGCGATAGACAGGCACCAGAAGGATTCTACTACGTTAGCCCTTCCCAAATGAAACCAGATAGCGCTTTCCACCTGGCTTTTAACATTGGTTACCCAAATGCCTATGATCGCGCTCATGGGCGCACTGGCTCATTTATCATGGTGCACGGGAATCGTGTTTCTACTGGCTGCTTTGCCATGACAGATTACTGGATTGAAGAAATCTATACCCTCTGTGCAACCGCTCTCAAAAATGGCCAACCCTTCTTCCGCGTCCACATTTTCCCTTTTCGTATGACCGAGGAGAGACTCGCTCAAGAAAATAACTCACCATGGTACGGCTTCTGGAAAAACCTCAAGGAAGGCTATGATTGGTTCGAGCAACGGAAAACACCGCCGAATGTAACAGTACAAGAAAAAAAATACTCCTTTAGTGAGTAAAAAAGCCAACGCCGTTCACGGAGAAACTCAGAACAGCCATTACCAATCGACAGCCTAGCAACGCCGCTAAAAAAGCCCCACACGATCTTATGAAACAAAAAAACGGGATCCAGCAAACGCTGAACCCCGTTGTAAAAACATTAAATAATTGAATCGATCTAGCGGCGACGACGCATAATCAATGCCAATCCACTAAGGCCAAGTAAAGCTGATGAAGATGGCTCTGGAATAGCTACCAAGTTAAAAGCCCCCACATCGGCTGTTGTTCCATTACTGTCGTTATCAAAAGCGTAATTATTGAAACCCCCAATAAGAAGAGTTCCACGACCATTAATGAGATTTGCCGTAGCAGGACCTTCACTTGGCGTGGCTACAAAGTCATCTTCATAGCGAAAAACCAAAAATTCATCTGCACTTGATAAATCAGTACTATTACCGATAAAAAGATACAAACCTTTACCAGCCGCTAATTCATCAGTTTCGGTTGGCTGAAGGCTAGCTAAAGTAGACCCTGAGAAAAATCCAGAAACCGTAGATGAAAATGATATATCAGATCCAACTTGGGTAAACGAGCTAACCAAGTTATTAGGACTGCCATTTGCCAAATTCTGAATATCTACATCTGTAAGAGACCCAAAATGGCCTATTTTAACAATACTTCCTGTGTTAGTAAGCAAAACCCCAGATTCGTCCACCACCAGATTTGTATCAAAGCCGTTCGAATTATCCACTTGGATTGTAATCGCAGAGGCTATAGTTATTTGCGCTGCAAAAGCAACTATCAAAAAATTTTTCATTTATATATATTATTTGTTTTTTGAAAACTTAGTTAGAAGAAAATATCACTTATGTTTACAAGTCCGCATAGTCAGTAGGCGGAGCTATAGGTGCATTATATTGAGTTGAGTTACGACGCTGGATGATCATTCCACTCTTTAATGGTGTAGATGCTTGATCGACACTACTATCAGCACCAATCAATTTCCAACCCTCAGCAATAACTTCAGGGAAAGATGAACCTGAATGGTAATAATAAATATCGTAACCAGAAGCGTCATCTTTTGGTATCCACAAAAGATCAGCAGTACCAGCAAATCCATGTAAAAGTGAATCCTGTAGCCCACTAGTTGCTATAGTTGCACCGACAGGAAACAATCCACTAATAAAAGTATAATTATTAGGCACAGCAACTGTTACATTAGTGGTAATTACACTTCCAGTAATAACAAGATCCAAATCCGTTAGACCTCTGCGCTGAACAAAGAAAGCATCGGTATAACAAATCGGCACCTGGTTAGCTGCTGATCCATCTAGATTTTTCCAACCTTCCTCAACCGTTTCAGGGAAAGTTTCCGCTTTAGCATAATAATATTTATTAAAATCGCCAGAACCATCTGGAATCCAAACAAGATCGGCTACACCAGCAGCACCTTCTTGAAGGCCTGCTGTGTTAGTGTCTCCAAAGATATCTTGGAGAGTCTTAGCTGCTCTAAGTTGATATTTTGCACCATCATTTTCGCCACTTGCAGTTTCTCCAGCAAGGCCATCGGCTCCTAAATCATCTGGTGTTGTAAGCGTTGTTGCAGTCCAAGATGTAATTTCCTGAATGGAACCAACCAGTGACGGATCGGCTGTATTTTCAATGATTTCAAGAATATAAGTCTTACCCGCTGTAAGTGAAGTTGCAAAATCAGCATTACTATCTGTTAGCGTAGTGCCGTTAACAATCTCAAAAGCTCCACTAGTAGAAACGGCCTCATGAAGTGTTAATCCAAGTAAATTGAACTTTCCAGCTTTCAAAGTATGGGTCACATAGCCAGCAGGTTTTGTATAAGCAGGATCTGCATTCACAACGGCTGAGCCGAGCAGTAATGCAGCTATAGTGTTGATTGTGGCATTTTTCATCGTAATGTTTGTTGATTGTTACCGGCTTGAGATACACCAGTGATGGATTGTTTTATGGGATATTGTTTATTTATTAGGAGCAATGATAATAAAACTCTCTAGCCTAAGGTTAGTTGTAATTTTATTTTGATTACGACTATGACAGTGTAATTTGCCAATTAAAGATAATTTGCAGAGGAACGAGCTTCATGTCAACACGGAAAAACTTAGAAAAATCTATCATAGGAATTTTAATCCTAGATGATGCACCACATTGTCTTCCGCCTGAGAGTTGAGTCGTATGAAATCACAGAGTAACCATACGTCTGGACACCTTGCACAACGAAGCCGAGGATCATACAAACAACTCACCCCCAGTTACTTATCTCCTTTAATCTCGTCAAGCGGTGTTCGATTTCTTGTTCCGTTACCGTTTCCAGTCTGCGGGTAGAGAAATCTTCACAGGTGAAGCTGGCAAGGATAGAGCCACGTAAAATAGCATCGCGAATTTTTTCAAAGCTAAAGTCAACTCCTCCGAGACTCGCTAAATAACCAGCCATGGCACCAAGAAAAGTATCACCAGCACCGGTGGGATCAACAATCTCCCGTAATGGCCAAGCGTGGAACTTAAACATGGAACCGTCTGGGCCAAACAGAATCGAGCCAAATTCACCGAGCTTAATCACTACGTAGCGAGGTCCCTTTTCCAAAAGCAGCTCTCCTGCTAGAATGAGATTAGCCGTACCAGCGAACTCTCGTGCCTCAGATTCATTGATCACCAGCAAGTCTATACGCTGGAGCACCTCATGCAGTCTTTCATTAGCGATCTCTATCCAGAGGTCCATGGTATCAGCCACCACAAACTTCTCGGCAGCAGAGCACTGATCTAACATCTGAATCTGATTGTCTGGTGACATATTCGCAGGCACGACGATCCGACTCCCTGCGATCTCCTCTGGCACCTGCACCTGCCAGCTTTCCAAGACATTTAATCCCACCCGATGCGTGGTGCGGTCATTCATGTTTTCATGGTATTCCCCAGTCCAGGTGAAAGACTCGCTCTCAGAACGTTCCACACCATGGAGGCTAACTCCGCGACTTTCTAACATTTTCAAATGCTGCTCTGGATAATCATAGCCCACCACACCTAATAGATGGGCTGGCTGAGTGAAATAACTAGCGGCTAGAGATGCATAAGCTGCGGAGCCGCCAAGGAGATTCTCTGCCGCTGCAGTAGGAGTGGAGACGTTATCGATAGCGATGGTTCCGCCGATGATGATAGACATGATATTTTAAATAAATGATTGGATCGTAGATACTACCTTGCTTGTAGACTGAAGCACGTCTTCAGCCTGCAACAACGCAGAAACAATGACTACGCGATACGCCCCTGAAGCAAGCACTAATTGCAGATTTTCTGGCTTAATACCACCAATACAAAATACCGGAATACTCTTCCCCACGCTCTTTTGCACAGCACGGATACCCTCGAGGCCGATACCTGGCCGGCCTTGTTTCGTGGGAGTAGGGAAAAGCGGACCATAGCCGATGTAGTCAAAGCCTTCCGCCAAGGCATCCTGCGCCTGCTCCACCGAGTGGGTAGATCTCCCCACAATCATCTCATCCCCCACAACAGCACGCACACCTGCCAGCGTCCCATCGCCCTGCCCAATGTGAACTCCATCTGCACTCACAGCCAGAGCCACTTCTGAAAAATCATTAATAATAAACGGCACTCCATACTCTTTACACTTAGTGCCTAGATCCGGCAGATGTCGCTCTATTAAAGCAAGCACTTGCTCTGCCGTCATCCCCTTAGCACGCAGCTGTAATACCCCCACACCACCCGCTAGAAGTGCATCCGCCACACGTGACATATTTTCAGCCGCTACATAGCCAGTATCTAAAATACCATACAATCTGGTCGCCTGCTGCATCCGCTTCATGACGCAAATCACTAATTGATAAACACCAAAGTGCAAACTGAATACTACAAACTTAGATCTAAATTCCATTGCCATCGTTCGCCTCCTCCGCTATCACCCCGCTCGAAACATAATCATCATGGCTGAATCACCTATACCCATCGCTGAAATCGACCACGGCCCGAGCAAGTTTGACCAGTTTCTGGATCAACACACCTCCAAGCTCGTCATCGGCGCTATTCTCATCGCCCTCGGCGTTATTGGCTACGTCATCTACTCAGGCCTGGCTCGCGCCAAGGCAGAAGAAGCTGGTGCCTCAGTCATCGCAGCAGAAAACGCCTCTGACTACCAAGACGTCATCAAAAGCTGGCCTAAAACAAAATCTGCAGAAAGTGCCATGCTCTTACTCGCAGGAGTCCAATGGGAAGAATCTCAGGCGGATTCCATTCAAACGCTGCGCGATTTTCTAAGCAATCACCCTGAACACCCTGCCGCTGCCACCGCGAAGGTCAGTCTTGGTCTAAGGCTTGCAGAGCAAGATAAGAAAGATGAAGCCATCACCCTACTCACTGAAGTAGCCAATGACGCTAATGCCTCCTTCATCGCCCCGCTTGCATGTATCACGCTAGGAGATCTTGCCAAAGTATCAGGAAATACAAATCAAGCAAAAACCTGGTATGAAAAAGCCACGGAAGACCCGGCAGAACAAGGCAACACCTACTTAGACACCGCACAAGCACGTATAGCACTGGTGAATGCCCTACCGCCCACCAAAATTCAGCCCGCCCCACCAGCACCCGCAACTCCACCTACACCTAACGCTCCCACCCCTACTATTCCTACACCACCAACCCCAGGAGCAGCAACATCAACGCCGCCAACACCACCAGTGCCGCCAGTATTACCGCCTCTCGTCGAGCCTGATACACCCGAAACAGACCCAAAAAAGAACGTCGAGGAGAATCCCACCCAGTCACCCGAAGGTGGCTCAGCCCAATAATTGAAGCTCTATCCTTCACGACAGCACCTGGAAAAAACTTTTAAAAAAAATCATCTTGCAAAACACCCCCTGTTTTGCGACTTATTCACATAGCAACCATACTCATTCAACGTGTTTCAAAAAGTAATAGGACAAAAGTCAGAATCAGCCGCCAGCGGCTCCAGCAACGCACCTGCCAGCACACCTCCCGCACCAGCCCAGCCTAGTGCTCCAAGTAGCCCAGCTGCCCCTCCCTCATCCAGCACAAGCACATCAAGCCCCAGCGGACGTAACGTTCTCAGCTCTGATGTAGAGATCAAGGGAACCATTAAATTTTCCAATGATCTCGTTGTTGACGGTAAAATTGAAGGACACATCAACTCCGATGGCTCTCTCACCGTTGGCGAAAATGCCCGCATTAAGGCTGAGATCAAAACTCGTTCGGTGATCATCTACGGTAAAGTACACGGTAATATCGAAGTCACTGACAGAGTCGAGCTCAAGGCCAATGCCGAGCTTGTAGGAGACATCAAAGCCGCTTCACTCTCGATTGAATCTGGCGCCATCTTCGTAGGCAAATCAACTGTGGGAACACCCAGCGTCAAACCTCAACAGACAAGCCAAGGAAGCACCAGCAAAGCTGATTCCAAAGGCTCCAAGATGGCTACAGCCTCCTAGCTGGGGTTTGTATGATACCTTCCCTCTCTCAACCCACCGCAGGTTCCACCAGCGAGTGGGTTTTTTCTTTTTCTGATATCACTCAGCCAACCTAGCAGATCACTCCAGTCGCCCTTTCCTCATCTATTATCCGACCCCCTATCAGCATGCTCTTTTTTTCTTCTAAAAACAAAAAAGACTCATCAGATGGACCGCCCGAAAGGAAGAACATCGTCACCCTAACATGTCCTGAGTGTGGCTTTGAGCAAACAGAATCAAACCTAGCAGTTTCCACCTACTGCCGTGGTTGCAACGCTCACTATAAAATCATAGATGGCAAAGCGCAGCCTAACAAAAAAATACCTGTCACCCACTTCCCATCCACCACAGATAAAGATCCTTCACCTAAATTACGCCCTAGCCATGATGACCTCCAGCCATCAAGCAACGCGCCTCCTCAAGAACAAAAAGAAACCTCGGCTAAAACCAATCAAAAAAAAGAACAAGAGATCCGCTCTACTTTCAACAAACCAACCCAAGAACCCAAAGCAGAACCATCCAGCCTCATTCAAAAAGCAGCGGCCAGCACTGGCCTTTTTCATACCCAGAGCAAACAACGTGAGGTAGCTTGTTTTGAATGCGATAAAGTTCACACAGCATCCTCTGAAGCCAGCTCAACACTCTGCCCTGCATGCGGCACCTACATTGCACTGAAGGACTACACCATCCACTCAAACTGGAACCGCCGTATCAAGACACGCGGTGATGTTATCATTCATAAAAAAGCCTCTGTTACCGGTATCACCATCGACTGCAATCATCTCACCACTCATGGAGATTTTACAGGAGGAGCAAACTGCTCAGGAGACTTCACCATCCGAAGCCACGGAAAAATTATGGGCAAAGTCCGCTGTAGACGACTAATCATTGAGAAAAAAGCCCAAGTAGAATTCGCCAACACCGTACACTGCGAAGACGCCATCATTGATGGTAATGTCACTGGAAATTTTGACTGCACAGGCAAGCTAGCCCTACAAAAAAAAGCCACCCTAACAGGAAACATCAAGGTAGCCACGATGGTCATCGAAGAAGGCGCCAGACACAACGGCCGTATGTCCATTGGTCAATAAACACAAAATCTCAACGTATTTCTCACCATGAATGCGATGATCAGCCTCCTCCATTATCCACTTGTTTCTTTTACCCTCCGTTTTACGTTATTCACATGCCAACCACTTCTCTCGATCTTCGTGCTGACATCTTGCGTCTAAAAAAAGAACGCAACGCCATCATTCTCGCCCACAATTATCAAACTGGAGACATCCAAGACATTGCTGACTACGTGGGTGACTCACTTGGCCTCGCTTATCAAGCGCAAGAAACAGATGCAGACGTTATCGCCTTCTGCGGCGTGCACTTCATGGCGGAAACAGCCAAAATCGTCAACCCCAACAAAACTGTCATCCTGCCAGATAAAGATGCCGGCTGCTCCCTAGAAGAATCCTGCCCTGCCGATGAACTCGAGAAATACCTCAAGGAAAACGCAGATAAAAACTACTACGTCATCGCTTACATCAACTGCTCCGCTGGAGTAAAAGCACTCTGTGATGTCATCTGCACATCTGGCAATGCGGTAAAAATTGTCAATAAAGCCCCAGCAGACCGCCCTATCCTCTTTGTCCCTGACGCAAATCTCGGCGCATGGGTGATGGAGCAAACAGGTCGGAAAATGGATCTATGGAAAGGTGCCTGCTACGTCCACGTCGAGTTCACCCGTAACTCAATCAGCAAAATTAAGGAGGAGTATCCAGATGCACTCGTCGTAGCCCACCCAGAATGCACCACGGCCGTTAGACTACTCGCTGATGAAGTCTGCTCCACAGAGAAAATGGTCGATTTCTGTAAAAATACTCCAGTAAAAAACATCATCGTCGTCACCGAAAGCGGCATGCTCCACCGCTTACAAAAAGAAGCACCAGACAAGAATCTCATCCCTGGCCCCACCGATCACTGCGCGTGCAACGATTGCAAATTCATGAAAATGAATACCCTGCAGAAGCTACACGCCTGCCTTGATACACTCGAGCCACAAGTCATCCTACCAGAGGATGTAAGACAGCGCGCAGAGGCACCTTTACTGAGAATGTTAGAACAATCGAAGTAAATTAACATTCACAACTCCACCCCATCGATTCCCGTGCCCACCGTCCACGTTGACCTTGCCGATCGCTCTTACGACATCTTTGTTGAAGATGGCCTATTACATCGAGCTGGCGAGCTCATCACCAGCGCTGGCCTATCTGGAAAGTGTGCAATCATCACGGACTCCAATGTAGCACCGCATTATTCAGACATTCTGCTCAAACAAATCCCCCATGCCAGCCTGCACACCGTAAAGGCCGGTGAGGCTAGCAAATCCATGCAGCAGGTAGCCGAACTATGCGGGGAGCTAAACAGGGCCAACCATGACCGTGGCTCATTCATCATCGCCCTAGGAGGAGGTGTGGTGGGTGATCTCGCCGGCTTTGTAGCAGCTATTTTTTACCGCGGTATCCCCTTTGTGCAAATCCCTACCACCATCGTCTCTCAGGTCGATAGCTCCGCAGGTGGAAAAACAGGGGTGAATGCCCCCGAGGGGAAAAATCTCATAGGCAGCTTTCATCAGCCTAACTTAGTCATCGTAGACCCCCTAACACTCGCCACGCTACCCGGGCGTGAGTATCGCGAGGGCTACGCTGAAGTTATTAAACACGCCGCCATCCGTGATGCCGCTATGCTCGATGATCTCGCCGTAATGAATCCAGCAGATCAACACCCCTCTGCAGATCTATTAGCACGGAATCTAGCCATCAAAGCACGTGTTGTTGAGGAAGATGAACAAGAAACCTCCGGCGCACGCGCTCTACTGAACTTCGGACATACCATTGGTCACGGCATTGAGGCCTCTCTCCCCTACGGTGCCATGCTTCACGGCGAGGCCATCTCATTGGGTATACGCGCAGCGCTTTTTCTCTCTGAAAAAATCAATTGCCTTTCTACCACTGACAGCCAACACATCCTTGATTTATTAGCAAATTTTCAACTTCCTCTGACCCTCCCCGATGACATCTCTACAGAGACCATCATGACCAAGCTCAGCAGAGATAAAAAATTTACCGGAGGTAAGATTAAATTTGTCCTACTAACCGCCCTAGGGGCAGCCGAGGTCTCTGATCAGGTAACTCTGGATGATATCTGCGAAGCCATAGAGCACCTGCGTGCTTAGCAGAGGCACTTTTAAGCAAACTGCTTAAGGAAGCGCACATCATTTTCAATTAATAGGCGGATATCTTTAATCCCCCACTTAATCATCGCAAGGCGATCAATCCCCATACCAAAAGCAAAGCCTGTAACTTTATCGGGACTGAAGACATCATCACCACGGGTTTCACACAGTGATTCAAACACGGCAGGATCAACCATACCACAGCCTGCTATTTCAATCCACTTAGGCTTCTGACCCTTAGCGTGAAGCTTGATATCAATCTCAAAGCTAGGCTCAGTGAAAGGGAAAAAATGTGGACGAAAACGCACCTCGGTATCTTTACCAAACATCGACTGAAGGAAAAATTCCAGTGTCCCTTTGAGATCACCTAACTGCACATCCTTGTCTACATAAAGACCTTCTAACTGATTAAATACAGAGAGGTGAGTGGCATCGATCTCATCCCTACGGTAAGCCGAACCAGGAGCAATGATTCGCACCGGCGGCGTTACCTTTTCCATAGTACGGATCTGCACACTTGAGGTGTGTGTGCGGAGGAGCTTACCACTATCAAAGTAGAACGTATCTTTCTCGTTACGCGCAGGGTGATCCTCCGGCGTATTAAGCGCATCAAAGCAGTGAAACTCAGTTTCAATTTCAGGCCCCTCCGCTAGGGCAAAGCCCATCCGCCGCAGCGTCTGGATAGCGGAGTCCTTAACCTGAGTAATGGGGTGCAGCCCCCCTACAGGCAGTCCACGCGCTGGAAGGGTAAGATCAATCCCTGCCACAGATTTTTTATCCGCCTCTGCCTCGAGTGCAGCTTGCTTTTCATCAATCGCAGAAGTGATCGCCTGACGCGCAACGTTGAGTAACTGGCCAACCACAGGTTTATCCTCCTTCGAGAGATCTCTCATTCCAGCAGAGGCCACAGTGAGCTGCCCCTTTTTACCCAGAAATGCCACACGGGCATCATCGAGGGATTTCTCATCGCCTGCTGCGCTGATGGCGGCAAGTGCATCGGATTGGATCTTTTCAATTTCCTGCTTCATGGGCGGGTTTTCTTTAAGCGGTTTGGCGCATATGTAAATAGAGAAGTATGTTCTGTGAATCACCCAACTAGGGCTACCTCATTTTGAGATGTAAGAACTGAGCTAGTAAATCTTCATTAAATGCTGCTTGGAGGCGTTTACCTCTTATGGTGTCTTTGACGGTGGTATCCGCCTTAAGTAGATTGAGTGCCATTTTTCTTAGTAAGGCTA
>CALBVY010000017.1 GCA_937969495.1 uncultured Verrucomicrobiales bacterium
TGAGCCAAATGCGGAGAAATTGCAGAAAATGATCCGTCAACACTGGGCTATTGAAAATAGCTGTCACTGGATTTTGGATGTGGTCTGGGATGAAGATGCCTCTCGAATTAGGAACAACAATGCAGCTCAAAATGTAGCCTTACTAAGAAAAATGGCACTCAATCTACTTAAGGCGGACACCACCGTCAAAGACACCATAAGAGGTAAGCGCCTCCAAGCAGCATTTAATGAAGATTTACTAGCTCAGTTCTTACATCTCAAAATGAGGTAGCCCTGCTGACATGCCCCCCTTCGGTGTCATCTTTCATTGGCGCAATACGCCAGAATAATTCAGCATGGTCTTGCTAACTGTATCTGATGAAAATTGATTGACGTATAATATGTATATTACAAGATGTGATGCTACATATGGATTCAACCTTATTTTAGTGTAATTATGAAAAAAATCTATTGGAGGAATTTTGGTGTTTTGCTGTGTGTGTTGCTTTTTATATCAAAAAGTAAATTTGGAGGTGGCGAATCCTTATTCCTAGGCGAAGAGAAAGACGGTGATCGTCATGTAAATGAGCAGCTACTTGTGGTAGACAAGAATATAGGTGAATTAAGTGAGAGTCTCGCACTTGTAGACTCTAAAGAGAATCAAGACACCCCAATCTTAGGGCAAAATAAGGATTCTACTTCTTTAAATACAATATTGAAAAGCCTTCCTGATGTCGAACAGGAATCACTCTGGGCTGCTTTTTCTGAAGCTCGGCGTGAAGTTCATGAAATAGCCCAGCACCGCAGGGATTTACCTGAAAATGCAGGTTATGATTACTATACTTTTAACCCAAATAATAAGTTGAGAGTAAGATTCGGTGAGCGTGGCGTTCGGTTTGATTTGGCTGTGCCAGTCGCTGAGGAAGGTTCAGATAGTTTGATCGATCAGGTGAAGCCGGCGGGTGTAAATATGAACTTAGTTTCGGTAGGTGGTGAGCTAATCAACACAGCTTCAATTCCAGTAAAATCCTCAGAGGATAAAACGCGTGTGGAATATCAGCACAGTTCAGGAGTGAGCGAGTGGTATGTGAATAACAAGGATGGTGTCGAGCAAGGTTACACTGTCGTCTCCAGACCCGATTCAGTTAACGATGGCGAAGCTGTAATTTTAGAAATAGCTCTGGATGGTCTGAGTGCTCATGACGTTGTTGATGGGACATTGTCACTTCAGGATGGTGATGACGTGGTGTTTGAGTATTCAAAGCTCGTTGTATATGATGCTAGAGGTGATATCCTCGATTCAGCTATGTCCGTGACTCCAGAGGGAGGGATTCTTTTGTCTTATTATGATGAGGGGGCAGTGTATCCAGTTACGGTTGATCCGCTTATTACTACAGAGGAAGAGAAGTTGAATAGAGTCTATGCAGAGAGATTTGACTATTTTGGACATTCAGTGGCAATCTCTGGAGATACGGCACTCATCGGGGTATATGCTGACGGTGTATTAGATGCTGGTAGTGCGTATGTCTTCGTGCGAATGAGCGGCAGCTCTAGCTGGAGTCAGCAGGCGAAGCTGACAGCAAGCGATGCTGATATAGGAGATTATTTTGGGTTTTCAGTAGCGCTCTCAGGAGACAGGGCTCTCATAGGTGCATATCGTGATGATGCTGGGAATTTTTCTTCAACAGGAAGTGCCTATGTGTTTGAGCGAAGTAGCGGTGGAACTAATTGGAGTGAACAAGCTAAGTTGACTGCTAGCGATCCTGCGACTAGTGATTTTTTTGGTTGGTCAGTAGCTCTCTCAGGAGATACGGCACTGATTGGTGCGTATGGTGATGATTTTGGTGGGGCTTCTTTGACAGGAAGTGCTTATGTATTTGAGCGAAGTAGTGGAGGATCTAGCTGGAGTCAGCAGGCGAAATTGACAGCTAGCGATATTGTACCATCTGCTAAATTTGGGCATTCTGTATCACTTTCAGGAGATACGGCATTGATTGGGGCTCATGGTGATTACACCTTAACAGGAAATGCTTATATATTTGAGCGAAGTAGTGGAGGAACGAGTTGGGTTGAGCAGGCGAAGCTGACGGCTAGTGATGCAGAGATAAATAGTTTTTTTGGTGTTTCTGTATCGCTTTCTGGAGACACAGCTCTCATAGGAGCATATTATGAAGAAAGTGCATATGTTTTCCAACGAGATAGTGGAGGAACGAATTGGGTTGAGCAGGAAAAGCTGACGGCTAGTGATGCCGATGCAGGTTATTTCGGTTGGTCGGTAGCTCTCTCTGGAGATACAGCTATCGTTGGCGCATATAATGGATACAACTCTCGGGGCAGTGTGTATGTATTTGAGAGCAACAATGGAGGCGTAAGTTGGAGTGAACAGGTAAAGTTGACGGCCAGCGATGGAGCGATAACGGATCGTTTTGGATATTCAGTGGCAATTTCAGGAGAAACGGCTCTCATTGGGGCATTTCTTGATGATGATGGAGCTACAAATTCAGGGAGTGCCTATGTGTTCGAGCGAATTAGCGGAGGCACGAGTTGGAACGAGGTAGCAAAACTAACGGCTAATGATACATCGGCTAATGATAACTTTGGAGGTTCTGTGGCGATCTCAGGAGATACGGCACTTATAGGAACCGGCGGCGATGATGAAGGAGGGAGTGGTTCGGGAAGTGCATACGTATTTGTACGTAGTGGCAGCAGCTGGAGTCAAGAAGCTAAGTTAATAGCGAGTGATGCAGCGGAATATGATCGATTTGGAGGCTCTGTGGCGATCTCAGGTGATATCGCCCTTATAGGAGCTCATTTTGATATTGATGGAGGAGTTCATTCGGGAAGCGCTTATGTTTTTGTTCGAATAGGAACGAGCTGGAGTCAAGAGGCGAAACTTATCGCGAGTGATGCAGCAGCCTCTGATTCTTTTGGAGGTTCTGTGGCGATCTCAGGAGAGACAGCCTTAATCGGATCTAGTGGTGATGATGACGGAGGGAGTAGTTCTGGAAGTGCGTATGTCTTTGTTCGAACAGGGGGTAGTTGGCTTCAAGAAGCGAAGCTGACAGCGAGTGATGCAGCAGCCGCTGATTTTTTTGGTGTTTCTGTGGCGATCTCAGGAGAGACAGCCCTTATAGGAGCTTATGCTGACGATGATGTAGACTTGAATTCTGGGAGCGCGTATGTTTTTACGCGAACAGGGACTAGTTGGGGCGAAGAGGTAAAACTGACAGCGAGTGATGTTAGTGCATATAATTATTTTGGAAGAACGGTGGCACTTTCAGGAGATACTTCGTTTATAGGAGGGATGAAAGGTATGTATGTCTTTGAGCGAACAGGGTCGAGTTGGAGCCAAGATGCGAAGCTGATAGCGAGTGATGCTGAGTTTTTAGATACAGTGGCACTTGCAGGAGATGTGGCACTAATTGGGGCTAAAAATGATGATCACAAAGGGATGAGTTCGGGAAGTGCGTATGTATTTGTGCGCAACGGTAGTAGCTGGAGTGAGAAAGCAAAGTTGACAGCGAGCGATGCTGCGGAATATGATACTTTTGGAAATTCAGTGGCACTTTCAGGAGATACTGCGCTGATAGGTGCCCATCAAGATGATGACGGAGGGGGAAGCTCGGGCAGCGTTTATATCTTCAGGCTAGAGTTTGGATATCTTAATGTAACCCAAGACGCAGGACTCAGTGGTAATAATGCCCTGCCAGAAGCTGACCCTTTCAATCGAGGTATTCAAAATGGAGTAGCCTATGCTTTGGGTATACCTCTAACAGGTCCTCTTACATTGGAGCATTATCAGCAGCTCCCTCATTTCAATAGTGCGTTAAGCTCGAATATTAAAAAGTTAAGCCTCACTCTTCCTTTGAGTATGCCAGATGACGTTACTTTATCAATTATGCAGTCCTGTAAGTTGGATGGTAATGATTGGACTGAAATAGCCAAGAAAGTAGGTGATTCTGCATGGACAGGAACCGTGAATATTACTTCAGGAACTCCAGTAAATAACTCAATTAATTATCTGATAGAGAATCCAAATCCTGTATCAATTGATCCTAAATCCTTTATGCGTTTAGAGATTACAATTACTGAATAAATGGTGATTAATCTAAACTAAATCCTGTTTAGAATATAAAACAGAGTCGTTCTGATATGTAACCAATTTGTAACCATTTTTATATGCGAAATACTCATAAATCGTGAGAAATGCGCATAACCGTAAAAATGTCGATTATGATGAAAATGTTATGTTTTATAAGGTGGCGGAGAGGGAAGGAATTGAACCAACCAGAGACCATAACAGCCTCTCAACGGTTTTGAAGACCGCGGCGACCACCAGGCACGCTTCACTCTCCTTAGCTATAAGGCGAAGCTACCTCTGGACATTGTCTTGTCAATGGCACATCGCTTGTTCCTTGTTGATTTTACCATCAACTGAGGTTTCAAGGAATAATAAGGAAGTAGCCCTACCAGGACTCGAACCTGGAAATACGGAATCAAAATCCGGTGTGTTACCAATTACACTATAGGGCTTTTACGCGGGTTGTTTCGCGAATGTGAGCGCTGGGAAATTGAGAAATGATTCTTTTTTCCCTGCGGACGGCGAAGTCTCTATGCTGTGAGATGATTCTTTGCAATAGCGAAATAGCCAAAATTTTATATTTTAGTCATTTTGTGTATCGTCATGGCGTAGGTTTGATTTTGCTGGTGGAAGAAAAGCGTGACAATAGGTCTGGCTCTCTCTATTTATCAATGCCGTTCAGCTTGAAGGTTTTCTCGCTCATCATCATTTATTTCGATTATTGCATTCTGTTCACTCCACGTAGCTTACTATGATTTTTAAAACTCCATTAATGCTGGCTCTTTTTTCAGCGATGACGATGCTTGTAGCCTGTTCTGCCAAGGATAAAGACAAAGAGCCGCAGAAGGTCACTACTAAAAATAATCCTAGCTATCAGACTCCTAAACTGCGTGCTCCTAGCTTAAAGAACCCAGATGTTAATCTTCCCAGCAGTGGTTCTGGCGCTCTTGGGGTGACTTATTCTCGTGTGCGCACCAATCTGCCATATATCGCAATGACTTACGATGATGGTCCTCACCCTCAGAATACACCACGTTTGCTCGATATGCTGCGTGAGCGTAATATTAAGGCTACGTTTTACGTCATTGGACGCAGTGTCAATCTCTACCCGCAGATCACGCGGCGTATTGTAGCTGAGGGACATGAAATTGGGAACCACACGTGGACACACCCGAATCTTAAGAAACTCAGTAATGCGGCAGTCCGGAGTGAGTTAAATCGCACGCGTGATATCATCGTATCCACCTGTGGTGTCAAACCCCGCACTATGCGCCCTCCTTATGGTGCGCTGCGCCAAGATCAGCGGGCATGGATTTATAAAGAATATGGCTACCCAACGATTCTCTGGAGCGTAGACCCAGAGGATTGGAAACGTCCGGGTATTTCAGTGGTTACCTCCCGCATTGTTAACAATACGCGTAACGGAGGTATTGTGCTTGCGCATGATCTCCATAAATCGACGATTGATGCCATGCCTGGTACTCTCGATGGTCTTCTGCGTAAGGGATTTAAGTTTGTGACAGTCTCCCAGCTGTTAGCGCTGAGCCCACCCACGGCTGCGCCGGCTCCCTAGAACTTGAGTGTGAGGTATCGATAGCTTTTTTGAACACCGTTTCATATAAGTTGTGTTATCTCTAACATAATACGATGTTCGGAGAAGAGTATTTTAAAACACGCAAGCGTCTTACTGACGTTGTTGTGCGTGTTCTTGGGCTCGCTGATAAGACGGATGCGGAAAAAACACCGCTGTTAGATAATGACATCACTAAGGGGCTGAGTAATCCCTTTCTCTTTGTGGTCTGTGGAGAAGTGAATGCTGGGAAGTCAACCCTGCTAAATGGCCTCTTTGGTGAGGATGTATGTAAGACCAATGTGCTGCCAGAAACAGATCGAGTGCAGTGGTATCGCTACGGTGAAGAGGCTCATGATAAGGACGTGACTCCAATACTTGAGGAGCGCTACCGTCCTGTTGATTTCCTCATGGATTTTAACTTGGTGGATACACCGGGGACCAACTCTGTGGTGATTGGGCACCAGAAAATCACGGACCGGTTTCTACCAACCTCAGACCTCATCTTTTGGGTATTTCCTGCGAGTAACCCTTGGGGGGCTTCTATTTGGAATTTCATCTGCAAGCAGCATAAAAAAAATAAAGGGATGTTGGAGAAATCCGTCTTTATTCTTCAGCAGGCAGATTTACGTGATGAAAATGACATGGAGGTGATTCTCGAGCACATGCGTGATCTTGCACAGCAGCGCATAGGGATGGTACCACCAATTTTTCCAGTTTCTGGTAGGCTAGCCTTACAGGCTAAGACAGAAACACCTCTGGCCGAAGATCTCTGGCGTGTCAGCGGCTACCCTGCGCTAGAAAAGCATATTTCAGACATTGTGACCGATTCCCCTGCACGCCGTCAGGTGCTTGAAAATGTCCGTGATGCTGCCGCTAAGGTATTGCATAACATTGAGGGTAAGATGGAGTTACGGACGAAGTTACTAGAAGGTAATGAAGGCTTTCTCCGCGAAATTGAGGCAGAGGTGGATAAGGAGCGGGAAAAACAATCGTCTGATTTTGTGGGGAAATTCTCAGGAATGCGTGAAGTTTTTATCTCTCAAAGTGCTGAAATCAAGGAGGTAGTTCGTAAGAGGCTGTCTGTATTTCCTACGCTGAAGAGCTTTTTCTCCGCAGAAAACATCCCTAAAATGATTGAGAGCTCGCTGGTGGAATCGGTGAAGTCGGCAGTGGAGAAACAAGCGGGAGATGATGGGAATCACCTTGTTGATGAGTGTAGAAAGCACTGGGAAACAGTGCGTCCCAAAATAAAAGAACACTTAAGTATCGAATTAGGAGATTTTGATCAAGAAACGGACGGCTTTGGTAAAACTCACGAACGCTTTATCACCCGTATGGGCCGTGCATCACGGCAGGCTGTGGTGAATCTCAAAATACGTGGAGGTTTCGATATGCAGCTTGTTGAACGTCGAGCGCATTTAAAAAAATGGCTCTACGTAGCTCTTATCCTGCTGATGGTATCTGGTGTTACGGGGGCTATGAAATTAGCTCCTTACCCTTATCTTTCCTTTGGTTTGTTAGCATGTGCTTTAGCCTGTGTAGCGGGTTTTATGATGCGTGCATTATCTACCCGAAAAGAGATCTTAGAGTCTCTCGATGAGAGGCTGGAAGATGCGCGGGTGCCCTTTGCTGATGCTCTTGGCGTTGACTACCGTGATGGAGTGAGGGATTTTTACATTGAATACGGTAATTTGTTAGGTAGTGTACGTCAGCATATCTCTGATGCTAAGTTAGAGTTGCAGCCGAATCTTGAACAATGGAATGGGCTGTTTTTAGAGCTGAAAGAAATTGAACAAAACTTATGAGACGCAAGGGTAGAGAAGGGGAGGCGCGTGAGAATAAACACGTAAGAGGGAATGATTCTCGCTCATCAGGCCGTGGCCGGAGCCGTGGTAGCAGCTCAGATTATTCATCGGTAAAACCCAAAAAAGCTCGGCCTGAGGAAGACCTTTATGAAATTCTTACAGAGCATGAAGCTCCCTTACTTTTAATTTTAGACTGCGTGCAAGATCCTCATAATCTGGGCGCCATCCTCCGTACTGCGGACGGTGCAGGAGTCGCTGCCGTAGTAGCCCCACGCGATAAATCTGCTAGTATCACCGATACTGTACGCCGTATCTCTGTAGGAGCTGCGGACAGTGTGCCATTTATCCAAGTGACGAATCTCGCACGAACTATGCGCAAGCTTCAGGATGAAGGAGTGTGGCTAGTGGGGACGAGTGATGCTGGCACTGGCACGCTTTATGAAACCAAACTTACTGGACCGGTGGGGATCGTGATGGGCGCAGAGGGTGATGGCATGCGCCGGCTCACTGAGGAGAGCTGTGATTTTCTCATCAAGATTCCTATGGCAGGGAGCGTAGAATGTCTCAATGTTAGCGTGGCGACGGCAGTGTGCCTCTACGAAGCCGTTAGGCAGCGAGGCCTCGCCTAATCAGCGGTAGCAGGGCTGATCTCTACATTAAGATCATCGCTTAAATTTTCAATAATCTCTATGAGTTTATCGTCAGCCGCGCTATCAGGGAGACAGACAATACCGGATGCATGGAAGATGGGGTGTCCAGCCATGGCGGCGCTTTCTATGACAGTTTCTAGCTCTTCCACATTAGCATCAGTGTGTGAGATAGCCATGGTAAGCTGACTGACGATACCGGGGCGATCGTTGCCATAGATATCGATCTTCATACAGCGAGCTAGAGGTGGTGCTGATGGCAGGCCTTCTATGTGGCAGTCCACTTTAATTCCCTCAGCGGAAAGACCGGTTAACGCTTTTTGTAATGCATCTGCAGAGGGTTCATTTTCACAAGCTATACGGATAATACCGGCAAAATGCCCACCTAGACGTGCCATCCGACTCTCTAACCAGTTAGCTCCGCCATCTGTAACGATTCCCGAGATTCGGCTTATGATACCAGGACGATCAGGTGCGCAGACAGTAAGAATCAATGTGGAGTTCATGTTTTTTTAGATGGTGAATACTGGGTGATAGAAGGAGTAAATAACTATTCTACAATAACAGGTGTTCCGATTTTTGCATGCTCAAAAAACTTCTGAGCCATAAAGTCTGGTAGTCGCACACAGCCGTGTGAAGCTGCATAGCCGGGTAAATAACCTGTGTGCATACCAATAGCCCCATTAAAACGGAGGAAGTTAGGCATCGGCGCGTTCACAAAAATCTCCCCTGGTCCTGCCCTGTGTTTGCGGGTGTCTGCATCTTTGTTAATAATTTCTCCCGTGGCGCGATTTTTGATCACACCATACAGAGATGAAGCATGATCTTTACTCTTTTGGGTTACTTTAAATCGACCGCGTGGCGTGCCGTGTGACTCGTCTCCAGAGGAAATAGGGCTCATGCCAACGAGTTTATTGCCTTTGTAGAAATAGGCCTTCTGCTCAGCACGGATAATTTTTATCATGGCTGCTCCCTGCACTCCGTCACCATCCCAGTAACCTTGTGGATTGTATCCAGTGTTTTCTGTTTGCTCTGAAGTTGGATTTCTATAGCTAGCTAAATATTGAGAACTTGCCATGCCACCACCAGCTGAGTAAGGAGCACACTGGGTTAGGGTGCTAACAGTAATAATGATTAGATTGATGCGCAATAGGGTAGAGATTTTCATGGATATTGGTAATGAAGCGATGTGGCTATTCATGAGGATAGCGTTAGTTCAGAGAGTATCTATCCACATGTGTAATGGGTCAAGTAGTGTTCTATTTGACTCAGATTATTAAAACTTCTTAAACTTTAAAGTTGGCAAGCTTATTGCTCTATGTTAATTGAGAGCGAATTTTTTAAAAAAACTATTATCATGGATCCAATCAAGGAGGAACAGCAACGCACAACTAATCCAAATGGGGTGATCCTTGATGCTTATGGACGCCGTAGCTTTATGGGAGTAACTGCAGCCGCTACGGCTGGTTTATTTTTAGCTTCTGATCAAGCAGATGCTGGGTTATTTGGTTATTCGAGTAAACCTGTAGCTGGTATCCCTGAATCTTGGGTTCGCCTGAAAGGTAAAGATGTTTATCGGTATGCTAATTTTGTAAAAAGTCTACGATTGAAGAATATCACCCCGCGTATGGTGTTAGCACCTCATTTTAAAACCCGAGGTTATACTAAAAATGACCTACCTCCTAAGAAGCTGTGGAAAAAAATGGGTCCGACACTTAAAATCGTTGATAAAATGGCAAGTGAAATGGGGGTGCCTGTAAAATCAATTATCTCTGCCTACCGTAGTCCTCGGTATAACCGAGCTGTTCGTGGCAAGTCTCACTCTCTGCACATGGTAAATCAAGCGGTGGACGTTGTGTTCCGTGGTGTCTCACCTTACCACGTAGCGCGAGTTGCGCGGCATCTACGCGATAAACGCAAATTCAAAGGCGGTGTAGGCCGTTACAGAAGTTTTGTGCACATTGATACCAGAGGCTATAATGCTGATTGGTAAAAATGTGTCATGATACGTTCTGTTATTGAGAAATATCGCCATCACTGACGAATAAAGCTATGCCACGGTAAAGTGACATAGCTTATGTTAGGAAAGGGGTTTGTGGGTTACCTCGTCAAATTAAGCGTCTATTTTGCGGTACGCGTTGAGTAGATTATTGAGGCCTTGGATACCGTCGTTTTTACCTTTGACGCCATGTTCCATACCAATGGGGCCAGTGTAGTTTTTCGTACGTAGCCATTTGGTAACAGCGCCAAGATCAAGTTTGCCGGTACCTGGCTCTTTACGGCCAGGGCTATCTCCAAACTGCACGTAGCTGACCTGATCCCAGACTTTCTCTGCAATTTCAATAAACTTGTCACCGTTGCCAATTTGGCCTTCATGATAGAAATCAGCGAGTAGCTTACAGGACTTACGGTTGACTTTTTTACTCAGCATGTAGCCGTCTTCAAATGATCTGAGCAGAGGAGGTTTTTTCATGATGGGGTGTGATAGAGGTTCCATAGCTAGGATGATCCCGCTATCTTCCACGATGTCACAGCAGTGGTTCATGGTGTCTAAACTTTTATCCATCTGTTCTTCCAGAGGCATTTTATTACGAGAGCCGGGGAGGAAGGTCATGTTGGTTTGCCCAGTGATTTTTGCCAGCTCTACACCTTTTTGAAGATCAGTAGTGAGTTTAGCGAGTTCATCTTTGCTAGGGTTTGAAAAATCGATACCATATCCAACGGAAATTACTGATACACCGAGAGTCATACCTTTGTCTCTACAGAATTCGGCGACGTCTTCTTGGATTTTTTTACCTTTTCCTTTAAGCCAATTATCTTCCCATGCGCGGAATCCGTGGTCGTATGCAAACTTAAGCTGATCAATGTATCCCTTGGGAGCTGTAGGAAGTTGGTTAATTGTTGGGGCAAATTTTGCGGTGAAAGCTTCTACCGTTTCATTAGCGGAAGCCTTACAGGCAGGGAATAAGACGGTGCCTGCGAGAGTGAGTTTGGTAAATGTTCTGCGGTTCATATATTGGTAATGGTTCGTGTGTTTGTAATTACTTCATGCGGTAGTATCCGTCTTTGTTATAGAGAAAATAACAGTCTTTTGGAGTGAGCCGTGGTAGATATACACAGGTTTTTCCTTTTTCATCCGTGCTTTCTACGAGTCCATTGGAGTAGGCCATGGGGCTAGTCTTGGGTTTGCTGTCTGGATTCTTAAGTAGTGAAGTTTCATGAATACGCTCTACGATGTGATCTACCCATTTGAGTTTCTGAGCCTCGGTGCCAAATTCTGTCCAATCGCCAGAAGTAGTTTTGGCATACATTTGCTCGATGAACTCATCTGTGCTAATTCCCATTTTTTCAGCAATGGGTGTTGCTAGGCGTTGCCACCATTTTTGTGATTCTTGGTAGAATTCTTTTTGCTCTGTTAGGTTTAAATTGGCAAACATGATGGTAGAGCTGATCTGGTGATGTAACATCACGGAGTTTGGGTAAGCAAAGGATCTTTCTGCTAAGGTGCAGATGGTGGCCGCCATGGATGCGGCAAAAGATTTGACCACGACGTAGACTGGGGCGCTGCTGCCTTCCATGGATTTCAGAATGCGGTAGCCTGCCATAACGGAACCACCGGGGGATGCGTCAATGACGATGAAGATAGGTTGGTCTGGGTTTTTGTTATTAAAGTAATTGATTCTTGTGGTGACGTGATCTGCTGTGTGCATGGTGACCGGCCCATTCATGGTGATGCGTCTGTCAGAAATGACGAGAGTGCCGTCTTCTTTTAGTGGGTTCTCAAGGTAGATGGGTTTGGCATCTGCGTAGGCATCGCGTTTTTTAGCTGCTTCGAGGGTGGCTATTTCACCTTGCATCTCAGTGGTTTTCATCGCCCACTCGGCTTGGAGGATTTTGAGTTTATTGCCAGCTTTTGCAGCTTCTTGTTTGGAGGTTTCTGCTGCTTGAGCAAGTGCTTTTTGATTTGCCGCGTATTGAGCATCTGCTTCTTGGGTGGCTTTTTTTTCTTTGAGGGAAGCGAGTGCGAGCTCCTCGCTGAGCACTTCTTTTTCTAGTTTGAGCTTAGAGACGCGGGAGCGGATTTCTGCCAGTTCTTGCTTTAATTTTTCCGCGGCTAGGGCGTTGTCTGCTGTGATTTTTGCCAGTAGCTCAGCCTCAGTGGATTTAGTTTTTTGGGATGGTTTTTCTGACTTAGGCTTGGCTGTTTTTGGCGCTGCTGTGTCTTGAGCGTAAGTGCTGCTACAGAGTAAGGCTGTGCATGCTGTAATGAGGAATGGATATTTCATGAATATTTTAAAATCGAATAGAGTATAAAGATAGGTTTGCATACGAATATGGCAATGAACATTTTTTCAATTATCATGTACTATTTTGCAATGGGTTGATAATTGAGCCGTATGCATACTCTGGATCGAGCTGATAAAATTTATAGGATGGCACCTGGGCGGTAGCCGGCGGCTTTTGGGTGAGTAGTTTCCAGTTGACCAACAGTGGCTGCAAAATGATCCACCTGGCTTTGTGCAGTGCCCGTATTCTCGCGGCTCTCTTCCATGAGAGCGTGGAGTTGCTCGTAAGTCAGTGGGATACGAGCATCTCCTGAGAGGCGTTCTAGGAGGTTGTTCTTGTGGATCTCTCCGCTGCGAAGATCGTTTACCGTAGCAACAGCGTGTTCTTTAATCACCTTGTGGGCGGCTTCACGTCCAATTCCTGATTTTACTGCTTCCATCATGATTGTAGTGGTCATGAGGAAGGGGAGGTAGTGGTTATTTTCTGCCTCAATCACAGCTGGGTAGGCATCCATCTGGCCAAGCACGGTGAGGAAAGTTTCAAAAAGGCCATCAAGGGCAAAAAAGGCATCTGGGAGCATGAGGCGGCGGACTACCGAGCAGGAGACGTCACCTTCATTCCACTGGTCTCCAGCGAGACCTCCCGCCATGGTGACATGGCCTTTGAGGATGACATGGAAGCCATTGACGCGCTCACATGAGCGGGAGTTCATCTTATGTGGCATGGCGCTAGAGCCTGTTTGGCCTTTGGCAAATCCTTCACTGGCAGTTTCGTGGCCAGCCATCAGACGGAGTGTGCGGCAGAGTGAAGAGGGGCCAGATGCGATGTCTGCGAGAATGGAAACAGTGCGCATATCGAGGGAACGTGGGTAAACTTGGCCAACATTGGTGTAAACCTCCGGAATTCCCAAGTGCGCGCAGACCTTGGCCTCTAGTTGAAGGGCTTTTTCTGCATCGCCATTGAATAGTGATAGCTGATCCATCTGTGTGCCCACCGCGCCTTTGAGTCCGCGGACTGGATAGGTTTCTAGCAGATGATTGAGGATTCCAAGTGCTCCTAGCAGCTCCTCGCCATTCATGGCAATACGTTTACCAAAGGTGGTGGGCTGTGCGGCTACGTTATGTGTGCGCGCGGTGATCATGAGATTGCGCCATTGTACGGCGCGTTCTTTCATCTGAGCTAGGGTGGCGATGGTTTTATCTCGGATGACCAGCAGTGAGCGATAGACTTGCAGTTGCTCTACATTTTCGGTGAGGTCACGGGAGGTCATACCTTTGTGAATATGCTGGTGTCCGGCGAGATCGCAGAACTCTTCGATACGGGCTTTTACATCGTGCCGTGTAATTCTCTCGCGCTCCATGATGGAGGTAAGATTGACTTGGTTTTTTACCGATTCGTAGGCGTCAATAGCCTCTTGGGGGATGTCGAGTCCGAGGTCTTTCTGTGCCTTCATGACCGCGATCCAGAACTCTCGTTCTAATACGATGCGGCCTTCGGCGGACCAGATTTCAGAAATGGCAGGGGAGGCGTAGCGCTCGGCGAGGACGTTGGGAATCATGAGGAAATATATAGTTTAAATGGTAAACGGAAACAATAACCGTGGTGAGAATCAATACGGAAACACCTGTGCTGACAAATGTAAAACGGCCACAGTATTGTTTTCTGCAATTATATCATCGAGATTATCTATTTTCTATCGATGGCAATAGTATGTTA
>CALBVY010000018.1 GCA_937969495.1 uncultured Verrucomicrobiales bacterium
GCAGATGGCGTATCAGCCGTAGCAGAAAAGGCATTTCCACGCGCAGCGGCCGTAGGATCGTGATAAGCTTGCTCAATGCCCGTCGCATAAATGCAACTGTTTGAAGCTAAAATCACTCCAAAAGCTTGGATAATATGTCTATTTATTTTCATAATTTTTTTAACTCTGGGTCATTTCCCGATAATAATCGCGTGCCAAAGTTTGTAATTTCAAGGAACTTTCCATTCCTAGTTTAGTTTTAATCTTCTCTCGATGGTTTTCAACCGTTTTAACACTAATCTTGAGATCTGACGCAATACTTTTGGCTGTTTCACCCTGCCCTATGAGGTTGAAAATTTGTAATTCTCTTACCGATAAAATTTCTTCAGGTAACGCCCTGCAGCTCTGATCCATCAGCCGTTGCGTCAAATCCTCTGAGGCCCAACGCTTTCCAGCCAAGAGAGTTTTGATGACTTCCTTGACCGTCCCTATCGGCTCGCTTTTCATCAACATTCCACTCACTCCTTCTCGAAAAGCTCTCGGGCCCAGACGATTCTCGTCCGCAACGGTGAATAACAATATCGGGACTTCTGGATAAAGAGATTTCAGCTGACGGATAAAAATAAAACCATCATCACCCCCTATATTATAATCAGTGATAATCAGATCTAACTCGAAACATGTTAGGTCATCTAAAGCTTTCTCAATCGTATCAGCAGAACCCACGAGACTCCATTCTTCTTCGCTGGCAATAACTCCAGCAAGAGCAGCAAGCACAACAGGATGATCATCAACGATAAAAATCGATTTCTTATTTTGAACCATGAAATGTTAAGGGAGAAACACTTGAGTGCATCATCAGATCTCACCCAATGTTGCTGATTTGGATATTATCCTCTAGGGCTTCAAGCTCCAAGCACATTGTGTGAAACATCTCTCCCACTTGCATTAGATTATCACCAGAATACCATTGTTAATTACCGCATTTCTGGCAGAAAACTGCCCACAATGCTGGCTATTCAAAATTTACGTGTAGAGTACGGAGCTCGAGTTCTTTTTAAAGACCTCACCTTCTCCGTAATGGAAAAAGAGCGTATTGCCTTCGCTGGTCATAACGGCGCAGGGAAATCAACCTTGATGAAGTGTATTGCCAATATCATCGAAACCAGTGGGGGGAAGATCACTAAGCCCAAGCACTGCAGTATCGGCTATCTCCCCCAGGAAGGAATTCATATCACCGGTATCTCCCTCTGGGATGAGGTCGAGTCAGCCTTTGCAGAAACCAAGAAGATGCAGAAAAAGGTGGATGAACTCGTCGAGCAGCTCACTGATACTGATCCCCGTTCATCTGTTTACTCTGATCTCCTCAACGACATTGGGGAGCTAGAGCTCAAGCTAGAAGATGCCGATCTGGCAAAGATCAAACCTCGCATCGAGTCCGTGCTCACTGGTCTTGGCTTTAAGCGCACAGATTTCAAGCGCGACTGTAGCGAGTTCTCCGGCGGATGGCAGATGCGGATCGCCCTTTCCAAACTCCTCCTAGCCCAGCCAGATGTGCTACTCCTTGACGAACCCACGAACCACCTCGATATCGAATCCCAAAAGTGGATGGAGAACTACCTCGTTAATTATCCAGGTGCCATTCTTATCATTTCTCATGATCTCGGACTCCTCGATATGCTCACCACACGCACCATCGCCTTCAGCCATGGTCGTGCCGAGGAATATGCCGGAAATTACTCATTCTACGTCAAGGAATCTGTTCTCAGAAAAGAGATCCAGATGAAAATGTATAAGTCTCAGCAGCGTGAGATCAAACAAACCAAAGACTTTATTAATCGATTCCGCGCCACAGCGTCAAAGGCAAAGCAAGTTCAGAGCCGTATCAAACAGCTGGAAAAAATAGAACTCATCGAGGTGGAACAAGAAGACTCTGTGATGAGTTTTAGATTCCCCGAGCCCCCTCCATCAGGTCACAGTATCGCCACTCTTGAAGGTGCTTACAAAGCTTACGGTAAACTTAAAATCTTAGAAAATTTCGACTACGAAATCACCAAGGGAGAACGTATCGCCATCGTAGGACCCAATGGCGCAGGTAAGTCCACCTTCTGCCGTATGATCACCGGCCAGGAGGCTCCCGACAAAGGCACCCACGAGTTCGGGCACAAAGCCGCCGCCTCCTTTTTCTCCCAAAACCACGCTGATGAGCTCGATCCTAACAACACCGTGCAAGAGTGCTGTGAAAAGGCAGCTACACGAACAACAGCCCCCCTCATCCGAAATCTTCTCGGCTGTTTTCTCTTCCGTGGTGATGATGTCTTTAAAAAAGTAGGTGTCCTATCCGGTGGTGAACGCTCTCGCGTTGCCCTCGTCTGTATGCTCCTTCGTCCAGCTAACTTTCTCATTCTTGATGAGCCCACCAACCACCTCGATATCCAATCGCAAAAGGTTCTCCAGAATGCCCTTAGTAATTACCCTGGATCCTATCTCATCGTTTCCCACAATCGATCATTCCTCGATCCTATTGTGAATAAGACCATCGAGTTTCGCCCCGGAGAAAAACCCCGCACTTTCGCCGGGAATATCACCTACTACCTTGAAAAAATTGAAGAGGAAAAAGCCTCGGCTCGTGGAGAAGTTTCCCAACCAGCCCTCAGCGGCACTCAAGGAACCAATCCTAACAAACCTAAACATCAACCCGGTGTAAACCGCAAGGAACAGCGTAAAATAGAAGCTGAAAAACGCCGTCTCCGTAAAGACGTGCTAGGCCCCCTACAAGGCGAGCTAGCCAAAGCGGAGGAACAAATTTCTCAATGCGAAGCCGCCCAAGCAGCCCTCACTACACATATGGCTGATCCAGCTATATCAGCCAATTCTGAGAAAATGCAGGAAGCCTCATCAGCCTACCGGAATCTTGCAGAAAAGCTCGAACACACCTTTACGAAGTGGGCTGAGATTAACGAAAAAATCGAGAAGTTAGAGGCACAATTAAATGCCTAAGAAGACACCTTAGCCTTTAGAATTTATCGGTAACGGCACCTGTAGAAGCAGATGTCACCGTGTGTGCATACTTTGCCAGCACCCCACGCTTATAGCGCGCCTCATATGGTTTCCAGTCAGCCTTACGGCCTTCTAATTCTTTGTCGCTGAGATTTACACTGATGTTATTGCTCACTGCATCAATCGTGATCTCATCACCATCCACAAGCAAACCAATCGGCCCACCTACATGCGCCTCCGGTGTAATATGCCCTACCACAAAGCCATGACTACCTCCGGAAAAACGACCATCCGTAATAAGTGCTACCTTATCACCAAGGCCACGCCCCATCACAGCAGATGTAGGCCCTAACATCTCACGCATACCAGGCCCACCCTTCGGTCCTTCACGGCGAATCACAATGACGTCACCGTCGATAATTTTACCATCAAGAATCGCCTGCATCGCATCTTCCTCACAGTCGAAAACCTTTGCACTACCAGTAAAGCTATTTCCCTCCTTACCAGTGATTTTAGCCACAGCACCTTCTGGAGCCAGATTACCGTAAAGAATACGCAAATGACTGTCTTTTTTAATCGGATTACTCAGTGGGCGGATGATATCTTGATCATCAGGATACTGGATTGG
This sequence comes from uncultured Verrucomicrobiales bacterium, assembly GCA_937969495.1. Lineage (GTDB taxonomy): Bacteria > Verrucomicrobiota > Verrucomicrobiia > Verrucomicrobiales > Akkermansiaceae > Oceaniferula. The sequence goes on from CALBVY010000018.1 coordinate 3,608, forward strand.
CGAATTAGCAAGATTCTCCGCCATGGTTTTCCCTGTCACGGTTAGACAATCCCCATGAAGCAACCCTGCCTCCAGAAGGAGACGCATCAGCGGAACAGTACCACCAATTTTCACCAAATCAGCCATCACATACTTCCCACTGGGCTTAAGATCAGCAAGCATCGGCACCTTTTTGCCAATTTCTGTAAAATCATCAATATTTAGCTCCACACCCGCAGCATGAGCCATCGCCAAAAGGTGCAACACCGCATTGGTAGAACCACCTAGAGCAATCACTACCGTAATCGCATTTTCAAAAGCCTTTCGTGTTAGAATATCAAGTGGACGGATACCTTTGTCGATCATATTCAGCACCGCAGCACCTGCATCGAAGCAGTCGATCATCTTATCTTCACCAATTGCAGCCTGAGCAGAACTGTTAGGAAGAGACATCCCCAGTGCCTCAATGGCAGACGCCATCGTATTTGCCGTATACATCCCACCACAAGAACCTTCTCCAGGAATAGCGGACTCTTCCACCGTTTTCAAATCCTCATCCGAGTATTCACCAGAAGCATGTTTACCCACAGCTTCAAAGACAGATACGATATCGAGATCTTTTTTCTCACCCTGAATACTAGCACAACCGGGCATAATAGTTCCACCATACACAAAAATACCTGGCCGATTCAGACGAGCCAACGAGATAATACAAGCTGGCATATTTTTATCACAGCCACCAATAGTCACCACCCCATCCATTCCTTCACAGCCGATCACTGTTTCAATGGAATCTGCTATCACTTCACGTGAAACCAAAGAATACTTCATCCCCTCCGTACCCATAGAAATTCCATCTGAAATCGTAATGGTATTAAAAATAACCGATTTCCCCCCCGCTGCATCTACCCCCTTGGCAGATTCATTAGCAAGACGATCAATATGGACATTACACGGAGTCACCTGACTCCACGTAGAAGCCACACCAATCTGCGGTTTATCAAAATCTTCACCTTTAAAACCAACGGCATGCATCATCGCACGACTAGGTGCACGATCAGGCCCATCAAATACTTGGGAGGAAAACGGACGACGAGAATCAGACATGCCTCTGTGCTAGGAGATCACAACAAAATTGTAAATAAACAAGTGCATCATTAATCCAATAATTCGCAGCTTCGCCAAAGAAACCATCAACCTCAAACCCTCCCCCATAAATCGCAGCACTAGTATTCTGACTCCCTTCTAGCTGAAAATCACACTAACAAAAATCAACTTCACATCAGATGGCCCAACAGAAAGATCTCCTCACTCCTTGTCACTCCAAAGCCTCTTTCCTTAGCTCTCGCATCGAGTAGAGCCTACTTTTTTTGTTCTCCCAGCCCACTCCTCGCAGACTCCTCGCTCCGTCCTTACGTTTTTCTCCAAATCGCTCACGCGCTCCTTGAAACACTTTTTCCACAAACTCCTTACTCCCAAAGGTCATCCCATCACTGAAATAACGCACACGACAGCGTATCATTTCTCCCATTGTTAGCTTCCCGCCACGGCTTAATACCTTTTCCACTTCCTTACGATGAAACCCTTTCCTAACACGACGTGGCTTTCTACTCTCTGGCAGTTCTCCCGAGTGAATA
>CALBVY010000019.1 GCA_937969495.1 uncultured Verrucomicrobiales bacterium
TATTTTTTTGCGCTTGGCTACTTAAGTTTAGGTTTACCAGCACGGCGGACGGCTCCAAAACGTTTCTGGAACTTATCGATACGACCTGCTGTATCTACAAACTGCTTCTGACCCGTAAAGAATGGGTGAGTGTCTGCGGTAACACCAGCAGAGATGATGTAGTGGTCGACACCGTCAATCTGCTCAACTTTATCAGACTTAGCCGTAGAACGGGTAATGTAACGCGTGCCAGTGGTCATGTCCTGAAACGCAACGGGATGATACTCGGGATGAAGATCTTTTTTCATGATTAAATATGGTTATGCCACCACGTTTCCAGCGCGGCGGGACGGGGAAAATGCATGATTTTAGAAAGGTGTCAAGCCGGAACGCCAAAGCAAACGTATTCACAACAAACAACAGCGATCTTAAAATAGTAAGCTCTAGAAGTATCCCAATAGCTCCTGCTTCCGGTCAGCCTGATGTTTCGACATTAAAATGTAGCTATTAGTAGCGTCACGCCAACGCACCACATTCCAGCTAGTTTTCGGGCAATGGTAGCAGTTGGAAAGTGTCACCTCCTCGATGCTAGGGAGATCCATATCACTAACCCATTGATTACTCACGACAATGAGGTGCAAGGCCCCCCCACCTTGTGCGATAAAGCATATCAAAGAGGCTTCTTTTTCACCCGGAAGCTCCATTCTCTTACAGCCAATACTGGGCAGCTTGCGCAAGCCGGGTGGGAGATGCTCCACATCTAGGGGAGCTGGGAGATGATGATCTGCAAGCCAAGATGTCAGGTGTGTGCTGTCCTCATGCTTTACATCGAGGCTAAATTGAGTGTTTAAGATATTCGCTGCACTCTGCTGCACGTCATAAGAAGTGAGTTGATCTTTATCACTGAGATCTATCTGTAATGCAAAAAAAACACCTAACACCAAGGCAGCTGCAATCGCGACGATATTGATCCATTTTTTCTTTTGAAAATCTCTAGCAACTCCCCTTAATGGCTGCACTTGGTTACGATGATGCTTTTCCACCTCCATCGCCGCAATCACCTGATCACGAAGTCCTTCAGGTGGCTGCACATCCGCTAATGCTCCACTGATTACTTGATCCACACCCTCATCTAACTGGATATCCTCAGCAGCTTCACCACGCATTATGGCCAATAAACTTAATCGTAGACAGACTGGGATATTGACGCCTGCTAGCGCATCAGCAAACTCAGCATCAGCCGCTCGCTCTGCGGTAAACCACTCCCCTAACTCACGGTCTGCCACCACCAGCTGAAGGGCTTCCTGAAAATCCGCATCGGCAGAATCAGCACCATTAGGGCGAAAGCTCTGAAGTATAAACTGGGCTTGTTGTTTATCCATGATTCTTGAGCGAATTAGGGTTAATCTTAATCACCTTCTCACCAGTGGTAGCAGGCTCCTTGGCCATTTTTTTACGGAGTTGATTTTTTCCTCTGGAAATACGCGACATGACTGTACCTATCGGCACACTGAGAATCTCGGCAATCTCCTTGTAGCTGTGTTGCTGTAAATAGAATAGAGTGAGAGGAGCGCGGAATATTTCGTCCATCTCACCTAACAACTTTACCGCACTTTCCGCATCCAATTTCCGATCACTATGGTCCTCATGCGCAGGGAGCTGATATTCGATATCATCAATATCACTATCCGAGTAACGTGACTGCCTCCGGCTTTGTCCAAGATGCTCTCGGAACAACGTGGTAAAAAGCCAGGACTTTGCCTTGCTAGGATCTTTCAGCTGGTGCCCTTTCTGTGCCCAGATACAAAAAGTCTGCTGAACTAGATCAGAAGCACCATCGGGATTCTTTGCTAGCGAGTACGCAAAGCGATAGAGAGGCTGGTAGTAAGCATCTACTAATTCTTCAAACTCGGACATGATACCAAGTATGATGACGGACTCACCTACTTTATTCCTGCGATGTTTTACTTTCCAAAAGCTTTTTAATGGAAGCGATGGGCACACAGTTACCGACCACCATCTGGAGATCTCCCTTAGGGTCTTTTTTATTTTTAGAACCCGAATAAATACTCTTGGTGCTCGCAACCATACCAACAACACCGCCTAAATCATTCACGACTGGCCCGCCACTTGAGCCCACTGCAAATGCAGCGGTCACTGACATGGAGTCCGCTTTGCCACCTGCTTTGGTAGACACTCGAAAATACCGAGAAACATACCCAGCGGTGTAAGTATAAAACCTCCTATTAGGATGAGCCACGATATGAATGGAATCTCCTGCCACAGCATTTTCACCCAGAGCAAGAGGTTTAAAATCTGAACCTTTAACCCGAAAAATTGCCACATCATCACGCTCGTTTGCGGCCAAGATTTCTACCACAGGTGCCACTTTCCCATCATGGGTACGAATCCCGAACCCTGCTGCCTCTTTACCTCTAAAAACATGATAATTTGTTACCATCACACCATCGCTAGTAAGAACCCAGGCCGTTGCGGTACTACCAGCATGCCATTTAGGACATTTATCACACTTATAGACAGAGGCTATCATCACTACACTGTCCTTCACGGACTGGTAGATATTTTCAACTTTTTTGCTAGGAAGCTTAGGGATCTCAATGGTGCAAGTCTTGCGAGCAAGCTGAGGGAGAAGCTCATCTGTATGAACCGTATTCCCAGCTTCTGCCAGCCTGCCTAGCTTGCGCTCAAAAGATAAAAGCAACTTAGTATCATCAATAACCACAGGCGCTGCGCTAACACTACAGGGGAGATAACACACTGCGGTAAGTAAGGACATGAAGATAGCATGTTTCATAAGAACTATTATTGATCACTTATTGCATCATAGACTGGAGCACATAGGCAGATGGGCGGAAGTCTTCAATCACCAACTCCTCCTGATCACCACGCTTCATCCGCACTTGGCTGATATTAAAATTAGGTGTCTTGTGCGGTGCAAAGAGAATATCATCGTGAGTGCTGTTCTCGTGTTTTTTAAACATCCCCGGTACGATATCTCCACCAAGATGATCATCACGCCCCGTGGCCAAGTGACAAGTGCCTAGGATTTTTTCATCTTGAATATCCGAACCAGAAACAGGTAACACCTGAGTACCAAAGCCCAGCTCACCAAGAGTCCCCGTCATGGGATCATCCTTCAGGCGCTGGTTATGATCATCAACAGTCGCTTGATTACCTTCAATAAGCGTGGAGCTAATAATATTTCTATCAACCACCTCCAGCACCCCTAAAGTACCATCTTCATACTTCATAGGAAACTGGCCGCGTGCATCCTCAGGAACAAAGTAAACTTCTCCTGCGGGCAGATTTGCTACATCAGGCGTCTTACCTTTACAAAGTCCATGGCTCTTCTGAGCATCCTGCCCACCCAGGCCTAACCACGCGGTAAGAACGCGCCCATCCTCTAGGGCAAAATCAATTTCAATCTCGTCCGCATTAGTCAGCGCCAAACGTATACACTCCGCATCATCCGAGACTTCATCATAGTTCACGGCAAGCCCTGAGCTAAGGATAATGTCATTCACTCCATGTAAGGTGGCACCACGGAAACCAAACTGCTTACATTTCTCCGTCAGAGGCGCCGTGGCACTCCAGTCAGTGATACAGAGAATAATATCATAATGAGGGTAAATATCCCGATCGAGTGAAAGTTCTGTGCCCTCGACATCCCAGCAGGGGTCTTTCATATCAAGATTTGAGCCATTGGTGCAATAGTAAGCATACATCTCACCACCATGCATACCAAGCTCCTCCATGACGCCATTTTTTAAATTTTGATAAAAATGATGGTAGGCATTTTTCTGCACCGGGAAACCCTCCGCCTTGAGATAGGCATGATCTTTCATCATGGTGGCAGGATCATCAAAGTCTGTGAGGATACAAATTCTACAACCATCTGTAGGCTCAAACACAGTAGCTAACAAGCGGCTCAAACTGAAATCTCTGAACTCACGCTTAGTAGGATCATCCAATATTTCTTCGGTGATATAATCGGGCAACGACATGTCATGAGATTAAACATGATACCCATGACTGCAAGAGGAACTTATCTCTCGATTGCAACTAGAGAGGCTATTTCTTAAGGTCCCAATGCATCATCTGTACACACTACGGGAGCCAGATCTCTCTGACTCCCGCATATGCCCTCCGACTAAAGAGGAACAACAACGCACGTTCCCGAAGGAACACAAAGATAGACAGGCCAAAGTAGTGAATGGTCACTAAATAATTCCTTTATCTAAAAAAAATACGCTCGCAGAAAAACTATTCCGCAGAACGGCCGCGAACAGTCTCATTAATGAGCTTCTCATTGGGCACAATAACAAAGCCTCCATCAGAGCGCGTTAACTTCGTCGTAACTGGCCCAACACCAGAAATCTTCATATTTTCCCCCTCGAACTCAATCTCGGTGCCGATCTTATAAATATCACGAGAATACAGCCCAGAAACAACACTCAGCGCCACTCCTTTAAGCCCTAAACCTAGGCACAGCGCTAAGGCCAAACCAAGAGCAGCAAGAATAATCTTCACAGTAGCGTTTAATAGCTCTGTTTGGATATTGATCTGCGCCAAAGCCACCGTAAGCACGAGAATAAAAATAAAGCCAAAAATAACCTTCGAAAGTGTCTGCGCATAGCTCAAGCCAGCGGCATTAAGACTTCCAAAGACCGCATTTTGAATGATGTCTGCCACCACAAACCCCACCAGCATGATTAACGCAGCGGTAATCGCGTTTGGCATGAAAGAAATAATACTTAGGACAATATCCGAAACATCTTTAATAGCAGCCTCCTGCGCCGCCATCTTCACCACAAGAAGCATGGCGATCCAGAACAGAAACTTACCAATAAATACTCCAGGTGCCGACTTAATACCTGCACGCTGCAGAATGGACGTCACTCCAGATTTCTCCAAAAGCGCGTCTACCCCTAAGCGCGCAAAGAGAGTCCCCACAGCCTTAGCCAGCAACTTGGCAAAGACAAACCCAAGAAACAACAGCACAATGGCCAATAGTAACTGAGGGATAAACTCCGCAAAGTTATCCGCCATTTTAATCAGCGCCTCGCGAATTTTCCCAAAAAAGGAGCTCAGGGAAATACTAGTTTCTGCGATCAGATACATAAAGTTTTTTGGGAGCGATTAGGTCTCAGGCTTTATAATCATTATTGGGATGTTTCACTTCACCTGAGGCAACAGATAGTAAACTATCCACCACAGCGGGGAAACCTTGAAACATAAAAGAAGAGAGCTCCTTAATTACTTTCTCATGCATAGCGCGCTCCATCACCTGCTCTACCCGCCTCTGATTAGGTTCAGGCAGTGCCTGTAGACCCGCTTCATCAAAGAGAAGCTGGATATGGCGTTCATCCATACTAAGTGTATCTAGGGAATTCATGATTCTAAGTTTTGTGGTTTTGAAACAGCAGCAGAAATTGGTGCCTGCGCAGTGCGCTCGTAGGCTTCCTTAAATGACTCAAGTGCACGATAGTAGCGCATCTTGGCAGCGGAAACACCAATGCCTGTGACATCGGAAATTTCCTGCAGAGTCATTCCTGAAATATACTTGTAGACGATGATTTCTTTTTCTTTGGGTTTAAGTTTATCGAGTGCCTCGTAAATATGCGCTTTTTTCTCCGCTGTGCGAGCATCATCGAAAGTGCCATTGGGTAACTCCTCCTTTGCCTGCTCCTCGTAAGCTTCTTGAACTTCGCGTTTCCGTATAATCTTAGAGATGCGGTTGCGGCAGAAATTGTGCACAATTTTATACAACCAAGTTTTAAAAGCTGACCGCCCTTCAAACTGATGAATCTTGTGGAACACTTGTAAAAGCGAGTCTTGCGCCACTTCTTCAGCATCTTCAGGAGAGCCTAAAAATTTCATACAAAGGCTATAAACCAACCCTTCATGACGCTGCACGAGCACTCGGTAAGCCTGAAGTTCATGAGGCAACTGCTCCTTACACACCTCCACCAGCTCTTCATCAGAGAGCTGCTCAAGATCCTCACCATCATACTGACGGCGAGAAACAATGCGTAGTTGTTCAGTCACAGGCTGAATATTCATTAAACGCTAGAAGTGATGGAATCAACCAATTTAACCCAGATAGTAGTGAAATAATATCACATCATATGACGTAATAGTCATTTAGCAGTGATTTCATGTAATTCAGTGGTGAAATTTTTCAACTTCCCTACAACTAAATGATTCTCTCTTTGTTACATTAATCTACAGTTATGAAGCTCCTCGTAAAAACCTTACTGAATCTCGCTCTTACAGCACTCAGTATGTACTCACTACCATCTCTGAGTGCCAAGCCATTTTCTCAGGAAACTGTGCGTAGCACCAGCAATGAGATCGATCAGTTAGTAGCCGCCTATCTTCAGAAAAACAACACCAAGGCGAACCCCATTATCGATGACGCAACCTTCGTAAGACGGGCTTACATTTCCATCAGCGGCCGCATCCCCACAGCCAAAGAGGCTGGAGACTTCATCGCCAACCCCTCTCAACTTAAACGAAAAACCTTGGTGGATAGCCTGATAAACTCCAGCGGCCATCAAAGCCAAATGTTTAACTTCTGGGCGGATCTACTACGGCTCCAAACCAACCAAGAAAAATTCGGCCTAGGCTGGCATCACTGGATCCGCGAATCGGTGGAAAAAAACAAGCCCTACGATCAATTTGTCAACGAGATGCTCGCTGCCGAAGGACTCTCTACAGAAAATCCAGCCGTAGGCTACTACCTGAGAGACCGCGATATGCTCTTAGATAATGTCAGCAACACCGCACAAATTTTTCTCGGAACTCAAATTGGCTGCGCACAGTGCCATGACCACCCCTTTGATGATCTTACCCAGAAGCAGTATTACGAGTTTGCCGCCTTTCTCGGAGACACCGCTTATCACAGCAATGCCGCCCGCCAAATGCTCAAGAAGATGACCGAGTACACCATGAAACAAAATGGTCATAACAGAACTCAGAACCCAAAAAACAAGAAAGCATTCAAGAAGAGGCAGCGAAATAAGAGCCTAGCGAAAAAGCTAACTCGCGACTACGCCAGCACCTTCAAAGACTTCAGGAAAAATGCCACAGGTAATAGCCCTCAAAAAGTTCTCCGCCTCCCCAACGACTACCAATACAATGACGGCAAGCCAGGTGACGTGGTAACACCCAAGACCATCTTTGGCGACCCCGTCCAGATACACTCTACCGACAACCGCCAGCAGGTATTTGCCGATTGGATCACCAGCCCTGAGAACCCTCGCTTTACCCAAGTCATCGTGAATCGTCTCTGGGCCAGAGTCTTTGGCCGCGGCATTGTCAGCTCACTGGATAACTGGTCAGAGACCACCAGAATATCGCACCCAGAACTACTCGATTACCTCTGCAAGGTCATGAAAGCCACGGATTATGACGTAAAACAATTTATGCGTGTCCTCTACCACACCCGCCTCTTTGAAAGTGCTGTCACCACCCAAGAAGCCAAGAGCAGCGGCAGCTATGACTTCCGTGGCCCAGTACTACGCCGCATGTCTGCCGAAGAACTCCATGATTCCTTGATTACAATTAATATCGGTAACAGAGACCATCTCAAAAATAACTCCATCCAAACAAAATGGGAAAACTACGTGCAGAGCGTTGCAAAACTCTTCCAAATGCCTGTTCCTGATCTCATCGCTCTCGACCACGTAGCAGATGAACAAGAGAAAAAGTTCTATTCCTATCGAGCAAAGGTAAAAAAACTGCGCAGTGAAATCAGCAAAGCTGAGGGAGCTGGCGATATGACAACCGCAAAACAGTTAAAAAAAGAGCTGCGTCAGCAATTTTTAGCCAAAAACAAGGCCATCAATGAAAATGGCGATAGCATGATGGCCATGATGATGAATCGTAACTTAAGAGCCAATGGCTCCTCCTCCACCTTACGTGCATCCGAAAAACCAGCTCCCGCTAAACCAGGCAGCTTCATCCGTGAGTTTGGCAGCTCAGACCGTGAGATCACCAATGCCTCACACACCCAAGCATCCATTCCTCAAGCACTCACCCTTTTAAATGGCACAGAGCTAGATAGACTGATTAACAAAAATAGCCTCCTCGCCAAAGGCCTCCTCCAGACAGATTCCCCCTCTGAGAGACTCAACCACCTCTTCCTCGCCATCTATGGCAAGATGCCCACCCAAAAAGAACGTCAACGCTACGAACCCATGATGAGAAAACCCAAGGACGTCAAACCTCTCGTTAAAGCTATGCTCAACTCCAAACGCTTTCTCTTTGTTCAATAACCCACTCTTTATTTCCTCAAACTCCATACCCTATCTCCATGATGAATAATGACCACTTTAAGCTCGATGAGCTCTCAAGGCGGGGATTCTTAGCCACTACCGCAAAATCATGCTTCGGCCTCACCATCGGCGGAGCGGCAGCCAGCTTTTTCAATCAGCGTGCAGCAGCAGAAAAGGGAACGATTGATCCTGCCGTTCTCGCAGCAGGTGGGGGCAAAGCCAAGAGCGTGATTTACCTCTTTATGTCCGGTGGACTCACTCACATCGATACCTTTGACCCAAAGCCGGATGCCTCTGCTGATATTCGCGGTGATGTCAATGCCATCAATACCAATGTCAACGGTATCCAGCTAGGTCACTGCCTGCCTCAGCTCGCCAAACAGATGGATAAAGTTGCCCTGATCCGCTCCATGAACAGCACTCAGGGCGCACACGCACAAGGAAGGTATTACATGCGCACTGGCTACACCCCGCGTTCCAGCATCGTCCACCCATCTCCAGGTGCATGGACACATAAACTTAAAGGAAAGGGTAGCGGTGATATCCCCCCCTACATCACAGTGAACTGTGGTAACGATCACCCAGGCGCAGGCTTTTTACCCAGCAAATACACTCCTCTCCCCATCGGTGATGCCAGCTCAGGCCTGCAGAACAGCAAACGCAGAAAAAACGTAGGCGATGAAGAATTTCATCACCAGTTAGAATTAAGAAAACAACTCGATCAAGAATTTGACGCACGTTACAGCAAAGGGCAGAAACAAGTCCGCGCATACAATGAGGCCTTTGATGCCGCTGTAAAACTAATGAAGAGCAAAGACCTAGAAGCCTTTGATCTCAGTCACGAAAGTAAGGAAACCCACCTGCTCTACGGCACAGAACGCTTTTCAAAAGGCGTCCTGTTAGCCCGCCGTCTCGTCGAGCGCGGCGTCCGCTTTATAGAAGTTGAACTTGGCGGCTTTGATTGGCATGCCGATAACTTCGGCCTGATGGAAGAGCGTATCCCTACACTAGACCAGGCACTCTCCGCACTTTTGAAAGATCTTGAGCTAAAAGGACTGCTAGAGAGCACCCTCGTCGTACTCGGCACTGAATTCGGCCGCTCACCTCAGATCAATGAAAACGGTGGTCGGAACCACTACCCCAAAGCCTTCTCTACTCTGATGGCAGGCGGCGGCATCAAGGGCGGTCAAGTTTACGGCAGCACAAATGCTACTGGGGGATCTATCACTGGAAATAAAGTAACAGCACCAGACTTCAATGCCACCATCGCACACGCCCTAGGTATGCCACATGACAAAGTCGTCATGTCAGATAGCAAGCGTCCATTCAGCATGAACGCCCGCGAAGGAAAGCCAATCACCAAGCTATTTTCCTAATTGGGTATGAGCGCCAGTCCCCCATCATCTACTCCCTTAAGTTTTAAAAACCGGCCTTGATGAATTCCACGAGATCTTTACGCATTTTCTCAAGATCCGGCTGATTTAAATAGAACATATGACCAGCATCATACCACTTCACGGTAATATTCTTACGCTGCCGCTCAGAGACCTGCATGTGCGCTAACGAATGAAGAATACCCCCTGGAGGCGTAGCAAGATCGGTATGCCCACATTGCACGAGAACTCTCAGATGAGGATTATCACGCATAGCTGAGGCAAGACGTGGTGAGGTGTTTACAATACTGTTTTTCCTCCCCCAATTCCACGGACCCACATTAGCCAGAATCTCATAGGGACGCTCTTCTAACCACCCTAGATCATCTGCAAGATAGCCTAACATAGCAGTGGAGAATGCCCCCTTCGCTACCGCAAAAGATGGGTCATAACGAGGGGAATCCCCAGCTCGATTTGCCTCAGCCCAAGCCGTGCGCGCATCAAATCTACCCAGAACCATCCCATCACTCCGCAGTAGCTCTTTACGAAAATAGGATGGCTCAAGCCGTAGATCATGGCGTAAAATCAGATCCACTGGTAATGAGGTCAGTGCAGAGAGCTCAGCGGCTACTCTTTTCCGCTCATCTTCTTTCAGCGTATACCCTCTGAGTAAGGCTGAAGCATAGGCACCATTCGCGTAGTTGGTCGCTTTCTCTACAAGCGCATCTCGATCTCCACTCAGCTTACCATGAAAGTGCGCCACTGCCGTGTAAGCAGGAAGGTAGGAGATGTAAAAAAGGTCATTACCCTCGCTAGCACGTAACGTCCGGAAGTCCATCAGACTAGAAAGCAACACCACCCCATTTAATTCCATACCATAGCGCCCCTGCAGCTCACCAGACAGTCCAGCAGCCCGCACACCACCGTAGCTCTCACCTAATAAATACTTCGGCGAGGACCAACGCCGATTCTCCGTCACCCAACGGCGGATAAAATCGCCGACAGACCGAATATCCTCATCCACACCATGAAATTGTTCTTTTTTACCCTCAGCTCTCGAGTACCCCGTGGAAACAGGATCGATAAACACCAAATCCGCAACATCGAGGATGGAGTATGCATTTTCACCCACTCGCACCGGCGGCTTCACAGGCTCTGTACCATCAGGTGAAGTCGTTAGAATACGTGGCCCTAATGCACCAATATGAAGCCACACCGCAGAAGAACCCGGCCCACCATTAAATGCAAACATCACAGGCCTCGTAGAAACATCCTTGATATCATCACGCGTATAAGCCACATAAAAAATCGATGCTCGCGGCTTACCATCATCGGTCTTAAGAACTAATCGCGAGGTCGTCGCGGTGTAATCAATCTTCTTACCATCAATGGTGACACTCGCCTGCTTTTTCACCACCTTCTCAGGCTTATTTTTTTTAGCAGAATGAGCATTTTTCTCGGCAGCTATAGTTACTCCAGACGTCAGGATCAAAGCCAATAAAAGACACGGAGACAAGGTGCAGCGAAAATATTGGGTGAGTGATTTCATATTTAAATAGTAAAGTATGGAGTTTAGTTTACTTCACGATTCCCTCACGTCCACCTTGATTCTTCAAAGTTTGCTCTTCCACTAGCATAGGGGCACCATAGAATTTCTACACAAGCCTCCCACAATGGGTAACTCCTCATGCACTGCTTCTATTCATCAAATCTGGATCTAGATCTCCCAGTTAACCATCCCTTTCCCAAGGACAAATTCTCCATGAGTAGAGATATGCTGCTCCAGAACGGCATCCTCAAACCAGAGGAAATTATCGATGTCCCACAGACCGATCTCCACATTCTCAAACGCGTCCATGACGCTGAATATCTATCAAAAATCTACCATGGCTCATTGGACCGCAAAGAACAAATCGAGCTCGGTCTCCCAGCAGACGCCAAGCTCTTTGCCCGCTGCGCCACCGAAGCAGAAGCTACAAGGCAGACCTGCTACGCCGCTCTGGTAGATGGCGTCGCCGTATGTCTCGCAGGAGGCACTCACCACGCGTTCAAAGGCCGCGGCGAAACATTCTCTGTATTTAATGATGTCGCCATCTCCGTACGCGATCTCCAAGAAAAAAAACCAGGTATCCGAATCATGATCGTAGATACCGATGCCGCCCAAGGAAATGGAACTAACAGTATTTTGCGTGATGACCCTCGCGTATACACCTACTCCATCCACGTCGGCCAAACCCCAAACACAAATACACGGGTAAACGGCAACATGGATGTAGAAACCGTCCGCTACGTAGAAGGTGATATGTACCTCAAGCAGCTCTTCCTCTCCCTCGCAGGAGCACTCGATGTCTTTAATCCTGATCTCGTCATCTGGGTGGCAGGCGTAACCAACCACTCAAATGATCTGTTAGGAAATATGATGCTCAGCGTAGCTGATATGCAACGCCGTGATGACGTCATCATCCGCGCTTTTATCAAGAATCGCATCCCCCTCGCCATCCTCTACGGCGGCGGCTACAATCG
>CALBVY010000020.1 GCA_937969495.1 uncultured Verrucomicrobiales bacterium
AGACTCCGTGAAGTTCTTCCACCGCGCAGGACTTAACTACGTGTCATGTTCACCATTCCGTATCCCTGTAGCACGTCTTGCTCTTGCTCAAGCAGCGCTTGAAGAGAAAGGCCTCGCTCGTGGAGAGGTTAGCTAAACTAACCTAACCGATTAAAAAGTCACAAGCCCCGATCAGGAAACTGATCGGGGCTTTTTTTGAAGCCAACAAGGGAATTAGCATTCATGACTGAGAGGTTTTCGTCGCAACGGACAACCCCAGATTAAACAAATTTATCAAATACGTAACTTCTATGCCACGCCTTCCGTTTCCCAGAAACGGAACCGCCTCACTGCTTGATCGAATTCAGATTTGGTGGGGCTGAGTATATCCATAAATTTGGTAGTTTATGTGTGTTTTAACCTTGATGGCCAGAAACAATGCCCTCCGTCAAAGAACACCACATAGAATGTGTTCTTGCTGATTGTGAACTCGGAATCTATTCCTGGGAATTTTTCGCCGTGGAGTTTGCCAGGCATAATGAATCCCACAATCCTTTGTAGACCACCTAAGTGAAATTCATACCATTCCGCGCATGTGGGAACATTCGGCGGCATGTGAAGTCGCGCATCAGAAGGTTGTGCGCTCTTGTCTTTTAAGCACTTTAGCATTCCTCTCATACTCTTATCGGACAGCATGCCCTTTAAGCTACGCTTGGAATAGCTTTGCAGCTTTGTGAGGTGCTTTGATAACAAACCTTCTCTTTCCCAATATGCGATGGTAGAACACTCAACACTCTGATCTTCCGTTAGAAAAAAGAAATTAAACGAACAAGAATCGATCAGTTCTATGGTCGGGAGGGCTTGGCTAGATAGAGCTTTGACCTGTTTGCTTTTACGCTTGTTACCGAATTGTTTCCTCTTGCTCATTTGCGCGGCACTTAAGATATTTTTAGAGGCAGTTGTAAGGAACGATCGATTTTGGGTCTTCCGCCGAGCATGTTCTTTTCATAGTAAGTTCTTATAGAGCGGTCAGTCCTGATTACGTTTTGCTCTATCTCATCGGCCCGGTAAGCGTAACTTTCACTGTTTTCTTTTTCGACGATATACAGCTGATATTTAGAAAGCATGTTCAAAACCTCGGAATTATGAGATGTGAAAATGATTTGAGCTCCTTTTTTGTTGTTTTCCTTATTGGTAAAGAGTTCCAGAATCAGAGCGATGATGTCGGGGTGCAGGTTGGCATCTAGTTCGTCAAAAATGAGACAGCCACCGAGAGCCAGAGTATGTAAAATGCGAATGCACTCGTTGTAGAGTATTTTTGTGCCGTTGGATTGAAGATCAAAATCTAGCTTGGCCTCTCGGGCATTCTCCAATTTGTGAACAAAGACCGGAAGGTAGAACTTCTCACCATTAGCATTGGTTCTTTCTAGCAACTCAAATTTTTTGATCGACGAGTCAACCTTCGCAAGAAGTTGAGTAGTGAAATAGGCAAAAGATTTGTCTTCGTGGTATATGAATGAGTTTTCGATATGTTTCAGCTCGTTCGCATTTCTATATCCGCTCCAGTGCAAATTTGAAATACCACATTTCCAATACTCATACACAGGTTTTAACGCCTCTACTCTGTGTCCATCCACCAGTGTGCAGATGACGGATGTGTTAGATTTTAGCGTGACATCCTTGTATTTTTTAAGCTCATCCGCGCATTTTAAAATTTGGTCATCTTTGCGTTCAAAGACAATCTTTCCAGCTTTAGTGAGTTTTTCTGACATCACTCCCTTACGGGTGCATTTCAGATCGTAGGAGTAAACTTCTCCATTAATCTTATATTCCAAGTAAAAGGAACTTGGCTTTTTATTGTTGAAAAAAGAATAAAAGGGAATGGGGTTGTCTTCTTTATCATTGAAAGAGTCCTGAATAAAATATCCGATAAAAGTAATTATCTTAAGTAAGTTGGTTTTACCAGAGGCGTTCGTGCCGTTCACGCAAATGACCGGAGACACAGGAAAGCCTCCAGTTATATTTTCTGGACACTTTGGAGGGAACTCAAAGGAAACCTCTGCGCCCTCTTTAAAACAGAAAAAATTTTTTGCGCCGTAGTTGAGAATCATGTGGATTGGTTAATGTTGAAATCTCTCAGTAGCAAGTGATAAATTAAAATTGAGGACAGATTTGTCATCAAATGATCCTCTTTATTTTAGGGGTATGCAATATAGAAGGGAAGCGTGCTAATCACGCCTCCATAAACTTAACATAAACTTGCAAATATTGCAAGCTTGTGTATATTTTTTTCATGACTCCGATGAAAATGCTGATTTCGACGCTCCGTGCTTTGGCGGATCGAGAGCGGTGTGTGTTTTCTGCATCTGACTTGGCGGGGGCGGTTCCTTTGAGTGGTGTGGGGAGTGATCAGATGGCGGTTTTGCTATCGCGAGCGGTGACGGCGGGGGAATTGAAGAGAGTTTGCCGGGGGATTTATTATTATCCGGTGAGTGGGTATCGGCAGGAGAATTTGCTTTTTCATGCGGCGTCGCGTTTGCGTGCAGGGGAGTTGAACTACCTCAGTCTGGAAACGGTGCTGAGTGAGGAGGGGGTGATTTCCCAAGTGCCTATGAACTGGATCACGCTGATGGGCTCAGGGCGAAGTCATGTGGTGGACTGTGGTGATTATGGAAGGATCGAATTTGTGCACACGGCGCAGCGGGCGGAGGATTTGCAAGGTGAACTGGCATATGATGCTGAGCGGCGTTTGTGGCGGGCATCGGTGCGGCAGGCGATGCGAGATTTACGAGTGACAAGGCGGAGTAAGGATTTGATTAACAAGGAGGTGGCGAATGAGTTTGTTTGATACCTTGGTGGACGAGGCTCTGAGGTCTCGTGAAGATTTGCATGTGCTACGCCCGGTCGTGGAGAAGGAATTGCTACATCACGATATTTTGCGTGAGATGAGTGATGCAGGATTGTTAGGTGGGCTGACGTTTATTGGCGGCACCTGTCTGCGTGCCTGTTATGGATCGGTGCGACTTAGTGAGGACCTTGATTTTACCGGGGGTGTGGATTTTAAACGAGAAGATCTCGCCTCTCTAGGAGAGGTTTTAGTGGAGAGGCTGGAGACTCGTTATGGATTGCCCGTCAAGGTGGGCGTGCCAGTGAAGGAAGGCGGCAATGTCTCCACATGGAAGATGACGGTGGAAACGAGGCCGGGGCTCAGGCACATGCCCGCTCAACGGATTCATTTGGATATCTGTGCTATCCCCAGCCACGATCGGAGACCGATGATGTTGCGAAATTTGTATGGTGTGGATTTAGGAACCTCGGGGTTAATTTTTCAGGCTCAAAGTCGGGAAGAAATTCTAGCAGATAAAGTGGTCGCATTTGCCTTCCGCGAAAACCGAGTGAAAAATCGAGACTTGTGGGACATGGTATGGCTCACTCAGCAGGGGGTGGAGTTGCGGAAAGAATGGATACCATTAAAGGTTGCCGACCACGAAAGGGAGTGGCGGCAGTTTGTTGATCGTATCGAGGAGAGGACTGAGGCCTTAAAAAGCGATCATAATATGCAAAATGACTTCGTAACAGAAATGCGGCGATTTCTTCCCGTAGCTACCGTCAAAGAAACGGTGGAGCGTGATGATTACTGGGAGTATTTGACAAACGTAGTGGGAGATCTTTGTAAGAGAGCAACTAATGAATAGGTATTTTTGATCTAGCACGCCTTGCGATCACTTCATGTAAGCGAGAAAAACTGGACTACGTGCATCCCTAGCGTGTGTTGGTGATTATAAATTTATGTTAGATTGAGCGTTGGCAGGTTCTCTCTTCGACTTATTAATAAGGTTTATTTTTTGTTAGTTTATCCATGGTGGAGCTAAGCAATTCATTTGGAGGTTTCTCAAAGATCATCGTACCACTGGAGGGAAGGATTCAGTGTGGATCGATCTGCGTATTCAATATGAATTACTCTTCTTTGAGCTGGGGTGGTTGATTTGGCTGATGCGTGGAGGATAAGAGGCTTTATGAGCAGCAGATCACCTCTTGCGCATGTGCAGATGGTGGATTTTGTGGCAGTTTTTGCAGTGATTTCTGAGCTTTGAATCCTGCCTAACTGGTGACTCCCGGGGATAACTTTCAGTGCGCCGTTTTCTGCTGATGTTTCGTCGAGATGAATGCGGGCGGTGATCATTTTCTCCATGAGGTGCACTGGAGGTTGCACGTGGGGAACATTGTCTTTCTGTGACCAGTTTAGGTAGCCTTCCACAGCCACTTTTTCTTTGACTGCAATCGTCAAGTCTTGGTGCCAGGCGACAGGCCAGTTATGCTTTGCGGTTTTATTAAAAAGAATACAGCGTACTGGAGTGAAATTATCAGGAAGGTAACGGAGTAATTCCGGTGAGATAGCAAATGATCGAATGATGTCTGAGAGCGTGAAGACTTGTCGTACACAGATATTGCCCGTTAGCTCTGAGAGACGATCAAACTCAGTAATTAAGGTGTCGCGCAAGTGGTTGTACAGCAGTCCCTGTATGAGTTCGAAACCTTGTTTTTCAAGCATGGATACTTACTTCGAGAACTCTGAGACGGTTTCACACAGCACCTGCATGTTCTCTGGTTTTGCGGAGGGGAGGATGCCGTGGCCGAGGTTGAGGATGTGGCCGTGGCGGCCGTTCATTTTTTCTAACAAAATCTGGGTCTCCGTGCGTACGACATCGGCACTGGATGATAGAATAAGGGGATCGAGGTTTCCCTGCACGGCGACGTTGTCTGGGAGGCTGTCGTAGTAGCTCGGGAGATCGATGGTCCAGTCGATGCTCAGGACGCTGGCACCTGTGGCGCAGAGGGAGTCTTTCTGGTGAGCCATGCCTTTGGCAAAGATGATGACGGGGAAATCGGCGGGGAGGGAGTCGGTGATTTTTTTGATCCACTTCAGCGACATTGCTTCATACTGGTGGCTAGGGCAGAAGGCGCCTGCGGAATCGAAGATCTGCACGGCATCGATTCCGGCATCGATCTGCATTTTAAATAAATCAATCACCGCATCTGTGACCTTGTGCATGAGTTTTTCAAACACAGCTGGCTCTGAATAGAAGAGGGACTTCAGGGCGGCGAGATCCTTGAGCGATCCTCCTTCGGTCATGTAAGCTGCGAGTGTCCAAGGTGAACCGCCGAATCCTAACAGGGTTTTGTCTTCACCGATTTCCTGTCGGGTCATCCGCAGAGCGTCGGGAAGGTAGGCTAGTTTTTCTTCGATGCCTGAGCCATCGAGAGCGTCGATTTTTGTCTCGGAGTCGAGTAGGTAGTCCATGGCAATACCTCCACCTATGGATTTATCGCGGAAGTGGTAAGGCTGGCCGAGTGCTTCTGGAATGATGAGGATATCAGAAAAAATAATTGCAGCATCCAGAGGGAAGCGTTTCAGGGGTTGGAGTGTTACTTCAGTGGCTAGCTCAGGAGTCTGTGCCATTTCAATGAAGCTGTATTTTTCCTTCAGAGCACGGTATTCTGGGAGATAACGGCCTGCTTGGCGCATCACCCATACGGGGGTGCGGTCTGTAGGTTCACGGCGGATACTGGCGAGAAATCGTTCACGAGAAGTCATAAATCGGTGGCAATATGTGTCGGTGAAGGCCTTGAGGGAAGCGTGAATTTCGGCGTTGGGTAATTTACAATTATATTGGGCAATTCCACTTGCACGCAAGTGATTGCAGGACTATGTGGACGCATGAGGTTGAAAGGATTCATGGCAGTATTAACGCTTCTACCCCTGTGGCTTTTGGCGTCTTGTAAAGAGGCATCAGAAGAGAAGTTAGTCATTGATGAAACGAGGCCGCTAACCATATGGGATGAGCCGCGTTTGCCGATTATTGCGATGATGCCTCCGGAGTGGCGGCAGGTAGCGGGTAATGATATGCGAATTTTAAATTACCGCTTTGGTAAAGACGGTGAAGTTTATGTATCAAATACAAAAGGTGGAGTGTTACCAAATGTTAATAGATGGTTAAAGCAGTTTGATAAGCCACCTGTGGAACATCTTGATGAGCTTGCTGAGGTGATGGTTCTTGGTCAGTCTGGGGTTTTAGTGGAAGCTGTGGGTAAATTTGGTGGTGGTATGGGGAAATTACCGCGTGAAGGAGCAGCTTTACTAGGAGTTGTTTTAGATTTTGGTTCGGGGGTACTGACCATTAAAATGATAGGATCTAAAGAAGCGGTGCAGGCAGAACGTAAGAGGCTCATTACCTATTGCCAGAATCTACGATATAGTAATGCGGATTAACGCGAGATGATCACTTTGACAACATATTGATATGTTAGGTAAAAATACATGGCCAGCGCGCCTTTTTCGTTTTTTTTCAGGTTATGGACTTGCTGTTACCTGCATGCTTTTGCTGTTTGTTTTGACATGGCTCAGTACATTGGAGCAGCCAGCAAAAGGGCTGTATGAAGTGCAGAAGCGATACTATGATGCTGAAGCTTGGTATGTCATACCAGATTTACCTTGGTTGTATCTCCCTAATTTATCCTGGTTGGCAGGGCTTGCTGGTAAGCAGATTATTATTCCTCTTCCTGGTGCCTATTTGGTAAGTGCTGTTTTGTTTGTAAACCTTTGCTTAGGTGGGATTATCCGGATTCGAAAAGGCTGGAAAAATATCGGAGTGATCATTTCCCACTTCAGTATGGTGAGTCTTCTTTTTGCTGGTTTTGTGGCTCATAAGTACTCGAAGGAGGGCATTATGTATGTGTTAGAAGATGAAGTTTCTGATTTTGCACAGAGTTATTATGATTATACCATTGAGGTCTGTGAGATTGTTGATGGGAAGAAAACAGCACCTTATGTCGTCCCGGCGGAGCCTCTTAAAGGATTAGATACAGATGATACTCAGCTTGTTGATTTCCCCAAACTGCCATTTGATATTGAAGTTTCTAGCTGGATGAGAAATAGCAATGTGGTTAAGTCCTACGATGAAGAAGATCCATTAGTTGTCGATGGTCTCAGGCTGCTTCAGACAGAAAATGCTGTTACAGAAGAGGAAAATGCGGCGGGCTGTTACATTGATATCTTACCTCATGATAGTGGAGAGGGGAAAACACGCTTGTTGCTTTACGGTCCTGTGCCTGATCCTGTAACGGCAACGATCAATGGTAAAATTTATGCCTTCACACTTGTGCGTGAGATCTGGCCGATGCCTTTTCAAGTGCTTCTTGATGAATCTGTGGGTGAGTATTACCCAGGGACGCAGAAGCCTAGTTTCTTCATGAGCAAGATTACTCGTATTGCTGATAAGAGTGAGAAAAAGTTTACTATCAAGATGAATGAACCGATGCGCTATGATGGCTATACCCTATATCAAGCACGTTGGTCAGGAGAGATGGAGCGTGCGCAGTCAGGGTTTGCTATTGTAAAAAACCCCTCTGATCAGTGGCCTAAGTGGAGTCTCTATGTTTCCATGTTAGGATTATTTATTCATTTTGGAATGAAGCTGGGAGGATTTATATCTCAATCATCAAGGGCTAATAGAAAAGCAGCCAGTTCCAGTGCCAAAGGCGCCGTTTAAACATTAGAGAAATCATGTTAGAAAATCAAAAACAAAGCCGCAGGAAGCTTTCAATGTTAGGCCGATGGATTGCCTTTTGTCTTGCGATCATTTTTATCGGAGGCTACGGCCTTCTGACGATACGGAAAAATGTTGTTTCTGATAAGCCTGCTGAAATTTCTCAGTATCAAGTTTGGAAAAGCGAGGTTGTTGATACATCGCGTGACATGGCGATTCAGGATGGTGGGCGGGTAAAGCCATTTTCGACATGGGCTGGCTTTACGATGTTACAGCTCCACGGGGCGCGGAGCATGAGGATCTCTGTGGATGGTGAAAAAGAAAAACTCAGTCCAGAGGAGGTGATGCTGGATTGCTTATTCCGTCCTAAGCTTGCCAAGGAGCTGCCCATCTTTAGGGTTGATAACTCTGAGATTATCACAAGCCTTTCGATGGATGATCTATCAGAGGAATCGCTGAAGCATTCAGGAGTTGATGAAGCTAAGTTTACCGCTGCTATACAAGAGCTTAGGAAATCAAAAGACAGGAGAGATCGTTATAGTTATAATGAGCTGGCAGATGTCGTTTCTGTCCTACTGGCTAAGGCTCACCAGCTTCGTAAGGAACAGCCAGAAAAGGCTAAGATGACAGTTGATAACCGCCAGACGGTGGATCTAGGAGAAAAGATTTGGTTATTTATGAAACTTGTTTTCCACATGGATTTTGCCCGTGCGGATGTGGCTATCAAGGAGGGGACGCCGGTCATCAATAAAGAAAATATGCAGAGGATGAGCTACTGGATTCGTTCTTTCCCTATATTAGCGCAAGCGGTGAAAGAGATGAATTCTTCTGGAGGTGCTATGCCTGAACATCTGGAGGAGCTTTTCGGTGATTTACAGAATCGGATGAGTAGAGCCTCTGAGGATATAGGCATTATTCCTCCGTATGATGAAAAAGAAAAAGAATGGACTCCTGTTGGCGAGCGGATTGAGGAAGTCGTTAAGGGTGACCGGACCCACGCTGCGCAATTGATTGCGGATATTGAAATATTAGAAAATGCTTTTTTAGCATTGAGAAATGAGGGGCAGATTGCTTTTGCTGGTGAGCTTGATATTTGGAAGAAATCTATTCATGAAAGAATAGGTTCAGACGCTGTTAACATAGTAGGCTCAGAGGTGGGTTACAATCGGTGGAACTATTTTTACAACGCGCTTGTTATTTTTATCTTTGCCTTTGTTTTGATCATGTTTGGCTGGTTAGCGCCGCGGACACTTGGATCTCGGATTTGTAATTGGATGGCCGCGTTTTTGGCGATAGCTGCATTGGGTCTGATGATTGCTGGTATTGTCCATCGTTGTATCATTATGGAGCGTTCTCCGATTGGTAACCTTTATGACACGATTATCTTTATTGGCACCACAGCAGTGCTGGTGATGCTTTTGGTAGAGTTGATGACAAAGCGCGCAGTAGCCCTTGGGCTTTCTGTCTTTATGGGTATGGCCTGTATGTTCCTTGCACGGCGTTATGAAATTGGTGATGCGAAGGATCACATGGACCCTTTAGTTGCGGTTTTGAAATCTAACTTCTGGCTGTCAACGCATGTTGTCACCATTACCATAGGGTATATGGGAGGGCTTGCTGCTGCCGGGCTTTCCGCCGTTTATCTTTTTGCTCGCGTGTTAGGTATTGACGAAGGTGATAAGAAATTCCGCCGTGCTATGACACGGATTGCTTATGGCATGGTTTGTTTTACCCTCTTTTTTAGTCTTATAGGAACGGTGCTTGGGGGTATTTGGGCCAATGATTCATGGGGGCGTTTCTGGGGATGGGACCCTAAAGAAAATGGCGCGCTGATGATTGTTCTATGGTGTCTTGCCGTGCTTCATGCGCGCTTGGCTGGCTACATTAAGGAGTGGGGTATCCACATCGTGAGTGTGTTTGGTGCTAACATTGTCGCCTTTTCATGGTGGCATGTTAACTCACTAAGTATTGGCCTACACTCCTATGGCTTTATTGACGGTCTGGGAGTTATTTGGGGTTTCTACGGGCTAATGGTTGCAATCTGCCTGATGGGTATGATCGCGGCATTGATCACGAGTAGAGGTGGCAGCCTGCGCCCTTAGGTAAGACAGAGGGGCTAGTCTTAATTGGACCATGGGTCTTTGATATGGCTACTGCCTTCTTTGCCAAAGAGTTCCTCCGCGGTCTTTCCTGCAGGCTTGCATACTACGAGCGGCTTAAGCTGTCTTCCCTGCGCATCATAACGGTGGCGCATGATACGTACGGGCGTTTCTTTAAACCTAGGTTGATTAGTAGTTGGGTCTATTATCGTATCTCCCCGTTTTACCCTAGCGTCGAACATGTCCTCTGCCACAAGATTACCGGTGGCCCGGTGATAGCCGTAGGTTACGCGATAGAGTAACTGGCCAGAGCCATCATAAATTTTGCCGCTACGTAGTTTCCCCTGTTTATCTTTACGGTAAATGACAGACATAATGAGGACGCGATCTCCTGCTCCGCCTTTACGATTGGCGTAGGTGCGGCGCTCGATAACTCGATCATCTGAACTGCGTTTAAACTCGGAGATAGAGCCGTCATCATTACGCATCATCCGGACATCTTTTTTACTTCCAGCATTGGCTTCTGCGTGTTGAATCGATGTTAGGCTCATGATCGTCCAGACGCTTACGCATAGCGCCTTGCTAAGGAAACGTGGAATTTGAATTTTTAGCATTGTTTTCATAGGTGTGTCCATTGACCCTAGACATACTAAGAAAGAATTCAAGTTATCAATAATGATCTGGAAGACACGCCGCTATAAGATTAATTTTCGCGATCAAGAAAATGCTAATGGACTACTGATGGGGATTTTAAATACCACGCCAGATTCTTTTTCAGATGGTGGGCAGAACTGTGGAGTGAGTGAAGCGGTGCATACGGCTCTTAAGATGGTAGCTGCGGGGGCTAAAATAATTGATATTGGTGGCGAATCTACCAGACCCGGTGCGGCGAAGGTATCCGCGGAGGAGGAGATCCAGCGCACCGCGCCTGTGGTTCGCGCACTACGAGAGAAATCTGATGTTTTGATTTCTATTGATACCTCAAAGGCTGTGGTCGCGGCTGCGGCCTTAGAAGAAGGAGCAGACATCGTAAATGATGTTACAGGCCTCACTGGAGATCCTGCAATGACAAGTGTGTGCGCTGGAGCGCAATGTGGTGTGGTTATCATGCACATGCAGGGTAATCCACGGACGATGCAGGTAGATCCTCACTATGAACACGGTGTGGTGCAGGAGCTCCACACATTTTTTGCGGAGCGTTTAGAAACTCTTGCTCAATCTGGTATTGATCCAGAGTGTATCATTCTTGATCCAGGTATTGGCTTTGGTAAAACTGTGCAGCAGAATATTGCCCTCATGCAACATCTAGCAGATTTCCAGGGGCAGCAAGGCAGGCCTGTCTTATTAGGTGTATCGAGAAAGTCTATTATTGCAGCACTCACCGGTGTTGAGTCCGTACAAGATCGTGATGCCGCTACAGCTGTGGTTACGGCAGTCAGCGCGCAACAGGGGGTACTGCTTCACCGCGTGCACCATGTAGCAATCAATGCTCAGGCTCTGCTGCTGGCTAAGGCTATTTGTTCCTGAGGTATTTTTTGTGGACTACCAGACCCACGATTGATTGAACCAAAACTGGCGTAACTCCTCAAGGCTGCCATTAAAGCCGCTGCGCTCGAGAGGTCTATCTAGGTTGCCAAAATATTTGGGGGTCTGCCATGTGCCGCCACGATAGTGAAATGGCTTTGAGCGACCATTTTTCCACCAGACACCACCATACTGCCACATGCACCAGTTCGACCAGACGCCAGACGCTTTAGCTAGTTTTTTAGGTGTTTTCAGTCCTGCATGGTCACTTGAGTAGAGGGCAAGCCAGTAGGGGCATTTTCGCATGATTGCTTTTTGAGCGCGACTAGCCTTACGCAGGCGACTCCGAATCGTGGAGCTATTTTCCAGATAGATCACAGGATATCTGCCTGTAAGAGTTTTGATCCTGCTGACAAACGCGACAATCTCCGAAGGCTTACAATTGGTGTCAATATCTGCAACTAACAATATTCTATCTGTGCGGATACCACGACGAGCTTTGATGTCACGGAGTCGATTGATAAAACGCTCCGCGTGATAGGTGGGTGATGTTCCGGGCAGAAGATAGTAGTAAGAGCCCAGCATCAAGCCTTGTCGATCTGCCCCGGCGAGGAAATCGGCACATTTGGTATCTAATTCAGTTCCTTTTGCGCAACGTGCAATCATGGCATGCGCGCCATTTGCCTTTAATGCGGATTGATTACTGGGTGAGTAAGAGCGCCCAGAGCGTTGTTTCTCCTTTGGGTCATAGTGAGAAACATTGATGATCTTTGGGGATTCTGAGTAGGAGACCCTGCCGTATTGAGCACAGGAAGAGATTAGAAGTGTTAGTGCTAAAAAGGTCAGGTGCGTGGCTTTCATGAGGGTGCTAGAGTTATCGGCTGAAGTTGATATGAGAAGAGAAAAATTCTATAGACATATTTTTACTAGCCATACTGAGAACTTTGGGCGAGAGTAATACCGTAATTTATAATCCATTATGAAACATTCGCTTTTCTGCTTAGCTTTAATTGCTCTCTTACCTCTTAGTTCCCATGCCAAAATCAAAGCATTGATTATCGATGGGCAGAATAATCATAAAGTGTGGCCTAAATCCACGATCATGATGAAGCAGTACTTGGAGGAAACTGGACTGTTTGAAGTAGAAGTGCGCCGCACGAAGTTTACATGGAATGGACAGCGTGAGATGAAATTCCTACCACTCGCCAACGCAGGGGATACTGAAGATCTCAAGAAGCCTAAGGCTGATCCAGACTTTAAGCCGGAATTCTCAGACTACGCTGTGGTTATATCTAACTTTGGCTATGCTGCTGCTGACTGGCCAGAAGCGACTCGCAAGGAACTGGAAGATTACATGTCAGCTGGTGGTGGTTTTGTCTCCGTCCATGCTGCTAATAATTCATTTCCTAAATGGGAAGAGTATAACAGGATGATCGGTCTAGGTGGCTGGGGAGGACGTAATGAGAAAGATGGCCCATACGTGTATTATGATAATGATGGCAAATTAGTACGTGATGAATCACCTGGTAAGTGCGGAGCACATGGGCATCAGCATAATATACCTATTACGCTGCGTGTGTCAGACCACCCGATTACCAAAGGCTTACCTGCTACATGGTTGACAGCTAAAGACGAGTGCTATGCTAAACTACGTGGGCCTGCTGAAAACATGACCATCTTAGCAACAGGGAAAGATATGTCCAAGAGCGCTCCTACAGATAGGCATGAGCCTATTTTAATGGTGTTAGATTATGGGAAGGGTCGCGTTTTCCACACCACGCTTGGGCATGATTCTTATTCCTTTGAATGTGTCGGCTTTATGACAACGTTTCTCCGTGGTACGGAGTGGGCTGCCACTGGTAAGGTGACTATTGAAGTTCCTAAAGATTTCCCCACGGCGGAAAAAACCAGCAGCAGAGAGTTTATCCTGCAGAATAAATAATGGCTGGGGGATTGAAAATATCCCCTGATCAATTTTTATTGAGTCTTTAGGTTGGGTATCTCTTTGGCTGATACGGCTGAGTTTCTATTCGGCGCTTAGAGTATCAGTAAATAAGAGCTCTAGCGAAGCTGTTTGCTGCGCTAGAGAGAGTAGGTGGTGATTGTTGAATTGAATCACTAGGCTTGTTGATTCTGTGTTTTTAGTGAAGGGTTTCTATGTGAAGCCCTATATAACTCTCGGAGAGTCTAAAATGTCTGATGGCACTGTGTTTTCTCTGCACAAACACGATGGAAAATTCTACCTGAAGTACAATGGCTTTGATCTCATGAGCACAGCACTGACGTTTTCTGAGGAGATGTTGGCACAGATTGGTTGTGCAGATTTGCTGGAAGGAGCCCCGCTGAGGCCAAAGCACCCTCAGATTCTGATTGGGGGGCTTGGTCTTGGCTTTACGTTAAAGCGAACGCTGGAGTTGGTGGGTAGACCTGCGACGGTGGAGGTGGCTGAGCTGATGCCGCCCCTGATTGAGTGGAACCGAACATTTCTCGTGGAGCATAACGGGCCTTTGCTGGAAGATGTTAGAACAAAAATCACTCAAGGTGACTTGTTTGATATCGTTTCCGGAAAACGCAAGGGGAGCTACGACGCTATTCTATTAGATATTGATAACACGCCGGATGATCTTATTACCGCAGGGAATGCGAGGCTCTATTCGCAGAGTTTTTTGGCAAAAATTAAAGATCTACTCACGCCAAACGGCTGTGTTGCATACTGGCTTTCTGAGCCAGCTCCTAAATTTAAAAAGTGCCTAGCAAAAGCGGGATTTCATATTGAAGAGCACGCAGCAAAGCCTCACGAGAAATCAAAGCGAGCAAGACACTGTATTTATCAAGCTCGCCGCAGCCGATGATGGGAGCGAAGTATGATGCTGAGGTGCCTGTCTCTGGGTTGAAGGATTAGATCTAACTATTTCTCTTAGCCCAGTCTAAAGTCTGCTGCATCTCACCCTCTGAGTCAAAAGACTCTGCTGGCACCCAAGTGTAGGATTTTTTTCCGTGGTAAAGCAAGAGTCCCTGCTTAGTGTGAACAGCTTCTAATAAATCACGCCATTTTACTTTTCCTTCTTTATTTTCGCCGAGGATGCTGAAGCCGTCTTGGGTGAATGTGTAGAGCACTGTCTGTCCGTAACCGGGGAGTTTTCTTAAGTTTCGCGCATGCATTACCTTCCAGATGAGTGGTCGCAAGAGGGCGAAGGTGCCTACCATGAGCATTAATACGGACAGGGGGGTAAGTCCTTCATTGAGGATTAAAATAACACCTGTTAGTATGATTGAGCCGCTTAAGAAAGTCCGGATCATTAGCCAGGTGCGGTAGCGGTGCCACATGTGTAGCCGGAAGGCGCCGAGGTGAGAGCTTTCGTCAAATACAACTTTGGCTTTGATTTCCATGATGAAAAAATAGGCAGCGTGAACCGCGAGCGGAAGGTGGCACGTTCGGGTATGGAGGAAAAGGCAGAAATCGTCCCAAGCGATAGTAACTCAGGCGGTAGATGGGGTTCTTGGGGGAAGAAAACCTGAGAAACCAATTGCAAACGAGTCTCAATTGCGCTCTTATTGCGCTCAAGAATGATTGCAGATATCGCCAGAGATTTAAAAATCGATACCGCTACGACCTTGAGTCAAGCTAGTGCGGGGTGTCAGCTGCGTATTCGCCAGCTAGAGGGTAAGGCATGTAAGCGTCTGCGTGAAATTGGTTTCTGCGAGGAAATGGAGATCAGCAAGCTCTCTGATGGGCGTAATATGATTTGTTCTGTTTGCGGCACCCGTATGGCTCTGAGCCGTAAGTTAGGTGATCAGGTGCTGGTTGAGATGGTTTAAGTGGCCGATCAAAAAACCGAATAGTTATCGCCATGGAAACGATTGCTCTGGTAGGAAATCCCAATAGCGGGAAGACAACACTTTTTAATGCTCTCACTGGAGCGAATCAAAAAACGGGAAACTACGCTGGTGTTACTGTTTCGCGTGTATCGGGTGTGCTGCGTACGCCACACGGTAATCAATATGAATTATTGGATCTTCCTGGCTGCTATTCTTTGTCACCGAACTCTCCGGACGAGAGAATTACGCGTGATGTTTTGTTAGGTAATCAAGAGGGTGCAGAGTGTCCTGAGGTTGTGGTCTGTGTGGTAGATGCCTCGAATTTGGAGCGGCATCTGTACTTTGTTTTTCAAGTGATTGATTTGGGGCTGCCTGTGGTGCTGGCGCTGAACAAAGTGGATCTTGCTGAAAAGCAGGGTATCCGAATTAATATTGAGCTTTTATCTGAGGAATTGGGGGTGCCTGTCGTGCCTTGTCAGGCGAACAAGGGGAAGGGAGTGATCGATATCAAACACGCCATACGTCATCCGTTTCCTCATCAATCAAGTCGTACCTGGAGTGCTGATAAAGCTGTAGAAAAGGCGATTATTAAGCTCATTGAGCAGTTAAAGTCTGATGGGGTAAGTGCTCCGGAGGCTCAGGCCATTCACTTGCTTGCGGATAGTGCTTACCGAACTGAGTCACAGCCGGGGGTAGACGGAGGGATGCAAAAGCAGGCCATAGATATTGCGGATACGCTTATTCGTAGTGGCCTTGCGCCGGAGGAGAGTATTTCTAAGGCTCGGACGCGGAAGGTGCAGGAAATTTGTCAAGTAGCTGCTCGCAGGCAGGATGCTGGCACGCTTACTCTGAGTGATCGCATTGATCAATTTTTGTTACATCCATTTTTTGGGTGGGTGATTTTTGTGGTGTTGATGCTGATGGTCTTCTGGACTATTTTCAGAGTGGCGGAGTATCCGATGGGGTGGGTGGATAGTGGTGTGGGTGCTCTTAGTGATTGGGTCTCAGGGATGATGTCTGAAGGTGATGTGCGGAGCTTAGTGGTTGATGGCATTATTGCGGGTGTGGGGAGTGTTGTTATTTTTCTGCCTCAGATCTTAATGCTGTTATTCTTTATTGGTCTGATGGAAACCACGGGCTACATGTCACGGGCTGCATTTTTGATGGACAACATCATGAGCAAGGTGGGGCTGAGTGGTAAGGCATTCCTGCCATTATTGAGTTCGTATGCCTGTGCTATTCCAGGGATCATGGCTACACGGACGATGGATAGCGCTAAGCAGAGGTTGCTTACCATTATGATTGCCCCATGGATGAGCTGCACGGCACGGCTGCCTGTGTATGCTTTACTTATTGGTATGCTATTGGCTGGTCAGGGGGCACTTGTTCAGGCATTGGTGCTCGCAGGGCTTTACTTGCTTGGGACGGTGACAGCTTTTATCGCTGCGTGGTTATTAGCTCCGCGTGTTAAAGGGAGTGAGGAGGTAGCGCATTTTATGATGGAGCTTCCTGCTTATGCGGTGCCGGATTTGAAATACATCGTCCGTCACCTTCTGGAGCGTGCATGGTCATTTCTCTATAAAGCCGGAACGGTGATTTTGGGAATTTGTATTCTTTTGTGGGCATTACAGACGTATCCCAAACCTAAAGAGGGAACGCCTGCTGCTGAGGATGCTAGTCTGGCACTTGAGCAGAGCTATATGGGGCAGATTGGTCATGCTATTGAGCCTGTGGTTAAGCCTCTGGGATATGACTGGCGCACAGGCACAGCTCTGGTGGCGGCTTTTGCTGCCCGTGAGGTGTTTAACTCGAGTTTGGCGATTTCCTATTCTGTCGATGAAGAGGAATTTGAGGAAGACGATGATTTTCTCGCTCAACTACGGGCGCAGATGGCGGCTGCTACATGGCCGGATGGGAGGCCTGTTTACACGCCGCTAACAACCTTGAGCCTTCTTGTGTTCTTTGTCTACGCCTTGCAATGTCTGCCAACAACAGCCGTGGTGCGCCGTGAAACTGGATCATGGAAGTGGGCGCTTGGTCAGCTGGGGGCTATGTCTGTGTTTGCCTGGTTGGCTGCCTTTTTGGTGTTTCAGATCGGTAGCTTGTTGCTGTGATTCACGAATGAAGTTGCCTATTTTTTAAATCTCGCTGAACTTTTAATCATGGACTGGCAAAACTGGCAAACTTACGCTGCCCCCGGGATCGTCTTTCTTGTTATGGGTGCATTTATCTATCGGTGGATTAAGAAGAGTGAGGCCAACTGTTGTGGAGGTAGGTGTGGCTGTGCTGTTTCTAAACGTAAGAAAAAACTACGTGGTAAATTATAGATTCGTTTGCTGGTATCTTGTGGGGCATAAAAAAAGCACCCTGAGATCTCAGGATGCTTATTGATAAAAATTTATGTTGAGAGGTGATTAAGCCTCTGTGTCCTCGGAGGGTTTATCTCTCTGGAAACGCCAGCGGATGGCGTGACGCTTAACGGCTGTGCGCTCTTTACGTTGCTTACGCTGAGTAACAGTTTCGAAAGAACGGCGGCGGCGCATTTCTTCGAGAATGCCTTCGCCATCAAGAAGTGATTTCAGACGTTTTAGAGCGCGATCAACAGGCTCGTTTTTTTGGATTTCAATGCCTCTCATGAGATTAATAAAGTTGGGAAATGTTGTGTAGTTCGAATGGTGGACTCCTGTGGCTGAGTGTCTTCCACTCGTGACGGGACGCGGAAACTAGAAGTAGAGCTTCCAGTGGTCAAGCACGAAAGAGTGAATTATTGAGGTGAAATGAAGGAAGTTGCATCTTGCCCCTAAGTAAGAAGTGCTACTCGCCGGAGGGGATGAGTTTTTTTAAGCTCTGATAAATGGGGCGCCCTGTGACTCTGCGGTTAAAGAGGTAGAGCGCAACAAGCGCAAAAAGAATATTAGTAGCCCATGCGGCAAGGGCTGGAGCAAGATGCCCAGCTTCACCAAATGTCAGGAAGAAGCTAGAGGAAAAAAGCATCCCTGCACAGAGAAAGAGGGCAATAGAGACGCCACCACCAATACCACGGCGGCTGAATACAATACCGAGAGGTGCTGCGATGAGGATGGTAATCAGGCAGATAACGGGCTGGGCAAGACGGTAGTGCCACTGGGTGAGATAGGGTCTGCGGTTTGCCCATTCCACGTCTTTATTGGCACGTAGCCAGCTATTGAGCTCGGGGATGCCTAGATGGCTTTGGTCTAGCCCTGGTTTAACAATTTGCCATGGAGTTTCCTGCCAAGTGCGGATGATCTTATCATCTGTTTTGATACGCATGGGCACGGGGGATGCCTGTAGATCAATGAGCTGCACATCGCTGAACGTCCAGTGCTTGTGCTCTCTTGACCATGCGGCGCTGTCAGCCTCCAGTTTTGTAGTGGGGTGACCGCCCTCGTTAAATGAGCGGATGGTGACATTACGTAGTTCACCAGTTTTTTCGAATTGGTATGGAAACGCCCCAACAAGCCAGACACGACGAGATTCTGAATCACGGTAAAGAACGGAACGCGCTTTATCGGCTTGTCCGTCTTTGGCTATATCGACAATGAGATCTTTGTGCCCTTCTGACCACGGCCCCCAATGATAATTAAAGATCAGGCATATAATTGAGCTGAAAATACCAGCCGCTAGCAGTGGGAGTACGATACGTAACACTCCGCGTCCGGTCTGAATCATAGCGACGATTTCTTGATGCCGTGACATCTTCCCCAAACAGTAGAGTAATGAGAGGAGTAATGCGTAGGGGAGAAGAAAAACAAATACAGCAGGCAGGTGGATACTGTAATAGCTGAAGATTACTTGCCGGGTATTTTCTGCTTCGCGGAAGTCTGACATATTATTTTGCAGATCCGTCAGCAACATCACCGCGAGCAGGGAGCCCATACAGAGGCCAAAGGCAGCAAGAAACTGCCGTGCCATATAGCGATCCAAGGTGCCTGAGAAGCGGTATATCCATGCCCCGACAGCTGGTAGCATGCAGAGTAGAGCCAGTAGATAAGGGCGGAGCTGGTGTCCGGGGATATCCGTATCTGGAAATCCGATGATATGCTCGTCCACAGCGATGATTTCGCGAGGTACGATCTGGGTGCAAAGAACTACTCCTAACACCGTAAGAAGAACGGGCCAGAGGTAGCTTCTGACAGGGGACATGCCAGCCATGCGCGTAATCATGGGTTAGGGTAGCTATGGTGTCGAGTCACGAGTCGTCAGGTATTGGGAAAACAATGTATTTCCCCAGTTCGAGTGCCTGTCATAAAAGATGGGCTAGCTTGCGGTATCTAGAAAGGCGTGTTAAAGCTATGCATACCTATGGGGTTTGCAGATCGTACATATCATCAACAAGGCATGCAGATGCAGCGTCCGCCATCACGCCTTGCTGGCTGTCCGGTGACGAAATGGCTGCTGATCAGTAATATTGCGATTTTTTATCTTAATATGCTCTTCTTCGGTGGTGATAACAATCATTTCGGCCTTCTTAATATCTGGGGTCATTTTAGCGTGGATTTGGTGGTGCATCATTTTCAAGTCTGGAGGTTTATCACCTTTCAGTTTCTTCATGCTGATGGGATGCATCTTTTTGGTAATATGTTAGGTATTTTCTTTTTTGGCACTTTTGTAGAGCGTTGGTGGGGGAGTAAAAAGTTTGCGGTTTTCTATTTAGCCAGTGGTGTGGCTGGGGCCTTGTTCTATATCATGCTATTTTACACAGGGGTGTTTGGTGATTCTCCATCTTATCGGCCCATGGTAGGTGCCTCTGCGGGAATTTTTGCTATTCTTGTTAGCACGGCAGTGATTGCGCCGAATCTACGTGTGTTACTCTTCTTTGTTATTCCGATGAGTATGCGGACATTGGCGATTGGCGCGTTGGTATTTGCCACGTTGATGATTCTTACTGATTTAAATGGTAATGCAGGTGGTGAGGCAGGGCATCTAGGTGGTGCGATTCTTGGATTTATCCTGATGAAAAATCCCCACATGCTATCTTTTTTGGATACCAAAAGAGCAGGGGGAAGGAGGCGCAGCCGTGTGTTTGATGCCAAGGTGGTGCGGGAGCAGAAGATTCGCCCGAGAATCACTGTGGATATGAATGATACTGAGATCGATAAAATTCTCGATAAGGTCTCACGTGAAGGTATTCAGAGTCTTACCGAGGAAGAGCGTGAGCTGTTGTTACGTGCTAGTGGTGGGAACTAAGTTTTCTTCCTAGGGTTCCATCCTTGTTTTTACCCCCTGATCTTTTATGACGTTGTCTATGAATGATGAGGAAATGATCGACTGTCCAGAGGACTCTAAGCAGCTAACAAGACTACGCGCCATCATGCACCGGCTACGGGCGCCGGGTGGGTGTCCGTGGGATGCAGAGCAAACACACCAGAGTATTATTTCCAACCTCATCGAAGAGGCTTACGAGACTGTAGATGCTATTCAGCGTAGTGACTGGGAGCACCTCAAAGAAGAGTTAGGTGATTTGCTCCTTCAGGTAGTCTTTCATAGCGAGCTGGCTGAAGAGGCTGGGAGATATAGTTTTGACGATGTTGCAAGGGTAGTGAGTGATAAACTTATCAGAAGGCACCCTCATGTCTATGGAGGGAGTGAGGTGTCAGATACAGACGCTGTTCTTCGCCAGTGGGATACCATTAAGCGGCAGGAAAAAGGAGATGAGGAAAAGCCTTATTTACATCATATAGGCAAAGGTCTACCTGCTATGCTAAGGTCGGCGAAACTCCAGAAAAAAGCAGCCAAAGTAGGCTTTGATTGGCCAGATGATCGCGGAGTAGTCGATAAAATCCGCGAAGAGTTAGAAGAGGTAGAAGTAGAACTCCAGTCTGGTGATCAAGATAGACTTGGGGATGAAATTGGAGATCTTCTTTTTTCTGTCGTGAATCTAGCGCGCCGCCATAAGCTTGATCCAGAAGTGCTTTTAGAAATGACCAATCTTAAGTTTGAGAGCCGTTTTGCCACCATGCATAAAGCTTTGATTGATCAAGGTAACGATCTTGAATCATCATCACTGGATGAGATGGAGCAGAAGTGGCAAGAGGCGAAGTCTTAGTGCCTACTCTAGGCCTTCTACATTAGCGTATAGGGCGCGGATGTTGAGGAGGGCTTTTTCTAACAATGAAGCTTCCTCTGCAGTAAGGTTTCCTTGAGTTTTGGCTGCTAGCATTTCCAATGAGTCAAGTACGGTAGCGGCGGCCTTCAGGTTGACGGTGGTTTCACCAGTTGCAGGGTTAGGTAGTTGGCCGAGGAAAAGTCCGGCGTTTTGAGCTTGGAGATAAACGAAGTCATTGAAGCGGAAATCTGCTTTGGGAGTATCGGACATGATATAATGGGTAAATAAAGTTTAAGGTTTAGGGCTTACACTGACAATGACAGGTTTTTGCGTACCGAGGTATTTTTTTGCTGCTGCACGGATATCTTCGCTGGTGAGCGCCCGGATAGAATCAGGTGCTTGGCAGTGATGATCAGCAGGGAATCCTAAGAGAAGATCAATCGCGCTAAGTCTGGCTAATGATCCTAGTTTCTGATTGGCTAAGGCGTAAGATGCAAGCCATGTGGTTTTTACATTTTCTAAGGTGTCTTCTGGTATGCCATGTTCAGCGATAGTTTGGATCTCTCCTAACAGTATTTTCTTGGCGGTGTCTAGCTGCTCTGGAGATGTCCCTAAATAAAAGGCAAACATACCGGTATTTACGCCGTGGAATTGGGTGGCATGAACGTAGTAGGCTAGGCCGAGATCTTCACGGATTTTGGTAAATAATGGCCCTGCCATATCTGAGCAGTAGTCATTAATGAGCTCCAGCGCATAGTTGTCATCATCGGCAGCACTGGCACCAGGGAAACCAACGGTGATTACCGCTTGTTGTTTATCTAACTGTAGGTGTTTATTGGAAGGCTGGGGGAGGCTTTGTTTGCTGGCCTGACTACGGTTGCCCTCGGGCATGGCTGAGAATAAAGATTCTACTAGATCAGCGCAGGAGTCGGGCTCGATGTCGCCAAAGATAGCCAGTACGGAGTTCTTTGCAGTGAAGTATTTCTGGTGATGTTCAGTGAGGTCCTCACGTTTTAAGGAAGTGAGTGACTCTTCCGTACCTTGGCTACTGAGCCCATAACCGTATTCACCAAAAAGTGCGGGCCGTAGGTGGCGGAAGGCAACAGACAGTGGGTCTTCTGCTTGTTCCCTGAGTGCGGCAATCATCGCATCACGCTCGCGCTCTAGGGAGTCTTCGGGTAATATAGGATTCTGAGTGATGTCAGCGATGATTTCTAGAGTGGGTTTAAGATCAGGCTGTAGACATGATGCCGATGTTAGGGTGCTGTTATTACCACAGCTCACGCTGAAGCTTGCACCCATGGCATCCATGGTGATGGCAATTTCTTCTGCGCTACGGCTTTGGGTTCCCTTGGCAAGGAGTTTTGCCAGTAGGTTGTTAATCCCACAATTTGCAGAAGTTTCCGATGGTAGACCTGTAAGGGTGGCGAGGGTGATCGAAACGGTGGGTATTCTTCCATCGCGTTGCGTTACGAGTGTTAGTCCGTTTTTCAGCGTGCGGGTTTCCATTTCCTCACGTTGAGTTGAGTTATCCTTAACTTGATGAGCTTCTTTAGTGCCTTCAGGATCAAGAGATGTGATCGTAAGCTTGTCAGGGACGAGGTAGGTGTGGGCTACGCGCTGCAGGTCTTCCGTAGTGACGCGTGTAACTTGGTCTAAGTAGTCACGTGTGAAGTTGAGATTACGTGTTTCATGCCAATTGGATGCGAGGTCAGAGGCTCTTCCTGAGGCTGTGGTGAGTGTGCGGAATTGGCTAGCAAGCGTCATCCGCGTGACTTTGGCGAGCTCGTCATGAAGATCGCTGTTAGTTAGTTTGGTGATTTCCTCAAGAATGGTGGCTTGGAGCGGCTCCCGCTTTTCTACATCCACGATAGCGGACACTCCGAACATGCCTGTTCTTCCTGGAGGGCTGGAGCTCCAGCTAGAGATATGGTGGCACAGCCCCTGTTGTTCACGGATGTTTTGGTAGAGTCTACTTGATCGTCCTGCACCAAGGATGGTGGAGAGTAGATCAAGTGCTGGCGTATCATGATGCTCTAGGCCAGGAACTTGCCATGCGAGATTAAGTTTGCTGGCAGGGATGGCAAAGGTGTCTCGCTGAAGACGCTGACCAATCTGTGTAGGCTCGATAGATGCATGTGCTAGATGGGTAAAGCTGCGTTTAATTTGGCCGCCAATTTCTTTGAGGAAAATAAGCATATCCTCTTTGTTGAAATCACCAGAGATACTGAGGAAAGTGTTTTCCGTGGAGTAGCGCTTGCGGTGGTAGTCGACCATATCTTCATGGGTGACTTGATTAAATAAATCCATGTGCCCGATGATAGGCTGCCGCCGAGGGTCTACGGTGTAGGCGGTGGAGGAAACAAGCTGACTATTACGATCGTCTGGATCGTCCAGATACATATCGATCTCGCGGCGGATGACATCTTTTTCCTTTTCAAACTCATCGATAGGAAAGCTAGGCTTAAATACCATTTCCAAAAGTACTTTGAGAAAAGTCTGCGCACTAGTAGCTGGACCATCGATATAATACACAGTCCGATCATAGGTGGTATAAGCATTCCATTCGCCGCCAGCAGCCTGCACGGTATCTGATATAGCCTTACCATCATAGTTTTCTGTGCCTTTAAAAACCATATGCTCCAGAAGATGGGATAAGCCAGCCCCTAAGAAATCGCCCTCATGAATACTTCCTGTTTCTACCCAAGCTTGGGTGCTGATTACGGGTGCAGAACTATCTGCATCAAGGATGATGGTAAGTCCATTATCGAGCTGGTGGAGGCTAGCGGTAGTGGTGGGAAACTGCATGGCGAAACATGGGCGCAGATTGCCCTACGGAGCAAGTGCCGAATCTCTTGATGTCAACATACATTTAGCATTATAGTTTAAGACAGAAAGTAATATCAGATTGCACGTATGTAATCTCCAGTATAGATAATGCGTAGGCTGCTGTGTTCGACCACAAATGGAAGCATGCCCGGACCGATAGACTATAATTGAGGGCGGCCCCTACGAGCTGATGTCATGCCTTTTTAGGAAGACAGAAGCACGGAGGATGTCCTCAACCTGTTGAGCAACGGGAACGTGGCTCTAGCTCCATGGACGGCACAGCGGCTATATTTTTAT
Source organism: uncultured Verrucomicrobiales bacterium (assembly GCA_937969495.1). Classification (GTDB taxonomy): domain Bacteria; phylum Verrucomicrobiota; class Verrucomicrobiia; order Verrucomicrobiales; family Akkermansiaceae; genus Oceaniferula. Next base: position 24,162 of record CALBVY010000020.1, read on the forward strand.
ATAACTCCCATCTTATAAGATGAGGATGATATATGATAAATCATCGTGCTGTTTTGTGCTTGTAAAACACTTATAATAGGACTTCTCTCACGCCGTCATGCCTAAAAAAGCAAAGAAAAAACCTGTCGCTGGAAAAGCATCTGCTACCCCAGCTGTATCAAAAAAAGTATCTAAGCCTAAGACCTCTACCAAGCCTGCTAAAGCAAAATCAGGATCTAGAGGAAAGCGTTATACTTCTGAGCAAAAAGCTAAGGTGCTAAATTATGTCAATGAAGTAAACTCCAAGAAAGGACGTGGAGGTGCTGCTGCTGCGTCACGCAAGTTCGATATCAGCCAGATCACCATTGGCCAGTGGATTAAGAAAGATGGTAAGCCAACTGTTACCAAAAAATCAGCTGCTAAATCAGTAGTTAAAGGTGCGACTAGAGGTCGTCCAAAGGCTGTTGGTAATAGTATTGCTGCTACGCTTCGCCGTCTTGCAGATATTCATGAGGAGATTTCTCAAACAGAAACACAATTAGCTGCTCTTCAGAAAGAATATGCTTCTTTAAAGAAGGGTCTCTAGTTTGTAAGTTTATAAAATCAGATAGCCGGTATCCTTTTGATGGGGATGCCGGTTTTTTTGTCAGAAAAAACAATGTCCTAAAGAATCAATCTGTGGACAATCACGCCGTGTCTATTGATTGCCAGATGACTCCAGAAACTACTATAACGAAGATTTTAAAACTAGATGATAAGCCATTCCTTTTTGGAAGTGGAGAAGTTCTGCCGTCTATTGATGTTGCTTATGAAACATGGGGGGAGCTCAATGCGGATAAGTCAAATGCCATACTTCTCTCGCATGCTCTTTCGGGTTCACATCATGCATGTGGGTATAATCCAGATTTGCCAGAAGCTACAGCGCGGTGGAGTGATGAGCTTCATCATGGATGGTGGAATGATTTTATTGGATCAGGAAAGGCTTTGGATACGGATAAATTTTTTATCATTAGCGCAAACTATTTGGGAGGATGTTACGGGAGTACTGGTCCGGCATCGATTGATCCGGAGACAGGAAAAGCTTATGGCTCTCGTTTCCCCCATCTCGCCATGAGTGATCAAGTGAGGATGCAGGCTCGATTATTAGATCATTTTGGTGTTGATGTGCTACATGCAGCCATTGGCCCATCAGTGGGTGGGCTGATTACTTTAAGTTTTGCTACAATCTTTCCTGAACGTGTAAAGAGGGTGATTCCGATAGCTAGTGGGATGAAGACCACAGTACTTAATAGGCTTATTCTTTTTGAGCAAATTCTAGCAATAGAGAACGACTCTCACTTCAATGGCGGAGATTATTATGACGGGAGTAGCCCTGATTATGGTCTCGCCCTAGCGCGAATGATTTCACATAAGACATTTGTCCATCTTGATGCCATTGAGAGACGTGCTCGGCAAGAGGTGAGGCAGGACAGTGAGACTTTAGCATGGTATCAAGTGCAGGATACTTTTCAGAGCTACATGCTCCATCAGGGGAAAAAGTTTGTGCAGCGGTTTGATGCTAACACCTATCTTCGTATTATCGATATGTGGTCGCGTTATGACGCCTGCCGAGAAGCTGGTGTAGAGACGGTGAAGGAGCTTTTTGACCGCTGTGCCAAGCATGGGCACAAGTTTTTGGTATTTAGCATCGATTCTGATTTTTGTTTTTATCCTGAAGAGCAGGCAGAAATCGTAACGGGCTTAGAAGGTAGTGATGTAGAAACCATGCATATCACAGTGCATTCTGATAAAGGGCATGATTCATTTCTTCTCGAACCAGCACTTTATACACCGCATATTGCCTACGCCCTTTCTTCTTAAACGATAAAAATATCGTTGTGCCGCTTTTTATATAAGAGAGTGATGACGAAAAGTCCCTATGCTCAGAAACGAAGAGCTGATTACCGTGCCTATGAGCCCGGTGCTAGAAACCTCAATAAAACCTAACGATTTTTTAAGGGGGTGCCTTGTGATGGTAAAACTGGTGAGTAGGGCTAACTTAAAATGCTTTGTATCTGGGTGACGGCATGCTCTGCAGTGAGGCCGTGTTGCTCACGGAGTTGTTCCACCTTGCCGTGATCGATGAATTCGTCAGGCCAGCCGATGCGTGTGACAGGTGTGGAAATACCGCGGTCACTGAGTAGCTCAATAACGCTAGAGCCAAAGCCGTTGTGAAGTACGTGGTCTTCCATGGTTAGGACGACTTGGCATTTTTCTGCATACTGAGTAATGAGATCTGCATCAAGCGGTTTAATGAAACGCGGATTGATGAGTGCTACGGAGTGCCCAAGTGCCTCTAATTTTTGAACGGTTTCTAAAGCGGTTTCATACATATGACCGAGTGAAATAATGGCGATGTCGTGACCATCTTGAAGGACTTCACCTTTGCCGATTTCTAATAATGAAGGTTTATCTTTGGGTTTGGTTCCAATACCTGCTCCACGTGGGTAGCGGATGGCTGTTGGGCCGTCATCGTGGTTGGCCATAGTCCATAGCATATCGATAAATTCATCTTCATCTTTAGCTTGCATGTGAATGAGGCGAGGGATGGCGCGGAGGTAGGCAATGTCAAAGAGTCCGTGGTGGGTAGGGCCATCATCTCCTGAGAGCCCACCACGGTCCATACACATTCTAACAGGTAGATTTTGTAGGGCGATATCGTGAATGATCATATCAATAGCGCGCTGCATGAAGGTGGAGTAGATGGCGAGGAAGGGGCGGAGACCTTGCGTGGCGTGGCCAGAGGCAAAGAGGGCGGCGTGCTCTTCGGCTATGCCAACATCAAAGTAACGATCTGGAAGTTCTTTCTTAAAGATTTCCAGTTTGGTGCCTCCTGGCATTGCCGCAGTGATGGCGGTGATTTTTTGATCTTCCTTGGCGAAATCTGTTACTGCACGGCCAAAAAGCTCAGAGTAGGTGGGGTTCCCTCCTGCGGCTGTGGATCCATCCTCTACCTTGTAGGTGCCAAGTCCGTGGAACTTACCTGGATTTTCCAGCGCGGGTTCATAGCCACGGCCTTTTTCTGTGATGATGTGGAGGATGACTGGCTCGTCTTGAGTTTTGAGGTGTTCGAAGGTTCGGATGAGGAGAGGGAGGTCATGACCATCAATGGGGCCGTAGTAACGCATTCCGAATTTTTCGAAGAGGACATTAGGTAGGATTAGGTTTTTGGTATTACGCTCTACTTTGTGCGCAAATTTCCTAACACCTTCACCTCCGATTTTACCTACAAATTCAGCGGCTTTATTGCGTACTGATGAAAAAGTAGGGTGGGTCTGTAGAGCGTTGAAGTACTTAGCCATAGCCCCGACGTTACGGTCGATCGACCATTCGTTGTCATTGAGGACGACGATTAATTTTTTGGTGGTGTCAGCGATGTTATTCATCGCTTCGAGAGTGGGTCCACAGGTGAATGCGGCATCGCCAGCTACAGCGACGACATGGTTATCATCATCATTAAGGTCACGGGCGGATGCCATGCCGAGAGCGGCGGAGAGGGCAGTCCCTGCGTGGCCTGCACCGTAGCAATCGTGTTCAGACTCGGTACGTAGAAGGAAGCCATTAAGGCCGCCTGGGGTACGGATTGTGTGAATTGTTTCAGCACGCCCAGTGAGCATCTTATGTACGTAACCTTGGTGGGAAACATCAAAGAGGAACTTGTCATCGGGGCTCTCAAAGACACGGTGCATGGCTAGCGAGAGCTCTACAACACCGAGGTTCGGTCCTAAATGGCCTCCTGTCTTTGAAAGTGAATGGATGAGGGTGTGACGAATCTCTTCACAGAGGGCGTCAAGTTTTTCTGCAGGTAGTGCTTTGACATCCTCTGGTCCTTTGATTTGGGAGAGGATTTCAGGGAGTTTAAAAGAGCCGGATTTCGTCGTCATTATCGTTATTCGAGGTTGTTGCCTCGTTGTTGGTTAAATCATTAGGTGCATCTCCGTCAGTAGATGTCTTGGGTGTGAGTGTGATGAGTTCTAGGCGCTTACGGGCGTCATTAAGAACCATCTCACAGTGATTGATGAGCTCTGCACCACGTTCGTAGCTTGTGATGAGTTTTTCTAATGGGAGGTGGCCCGATTCCATAGTTTCAACCATTTCTCCGAGCTCTTCCATGGCTTGTTCAAAGGTTGGGGAAGACTCTTGAGGCCGTTGCTTTTTCTTTGCAGATGGCATGTGCTAGGCTTTGTTAGTCGTTAGAAGGAAGGACGGTACGGCTGGAGTAATACATGATGTAGTTGTTAGTGAACAGGGCTTGCTTGTTCGGATACCGTTGGGAGAGAGCTTTGAAGGCTGGGTGTGTATCGATGAAGTTTTTGGCGTTACCTAGATTAGCCCATGCTCCGTAGACTAAGGGGTAGAGATCGCCGTATGCGGTGCCTGGTGCACCCGCGGCGAGGATGCGTTGGTTGTTATAAGAATAAGGTGTGATGACGACACCATTTACGGGCGTTTGCTGTTTTTCTGCGATTTCCTCAATCTGCTCAATTTCCTCAATATCGCGGGGAAGCCATGCAGACATACGGTCTGCGTACCATGCTACTGCCCATGGCATATCAGAGATGATGATTTCTTTGGGGGCAGTGTTATCAGCAAGGGTGCGATTGAAAACTTTGGGGAAATAAGGAGGCCACTCTGGTCTTCCGCCGTATTGAATACCGCTTTTGAGTTGCTGAGGGATTGAAAGCAGCATGGGGCCAGCGCTAATTGCGATTACGGTGATGAGGTGGGCATGGCGGAAGGCGTAGAACGTATTGGTGATATTTAATCGCGCCCATAGGATGGATACGAGTGCTAATCCGTAAGCAGACATGATGGGAGCAAAGAGAATATGGATCTGGTTAGGATCTTTTGCGCCACCGCGAATGCCGTAGATGGACATGCCAATACCTGCAAATACCCACATAAGTAAAATCAGCCAACGGAATGATGCAAGGCTGGATCTTTTAAATGGATGTAGTAGCGCGAGGAAAAACAGAGGTGCGATGAGAATAGCACCGAAATTCTGATGTAGATCTGATATTTGTAGTAGTGTGCTACGGAAAATATTCATGAGTAACCCTTGCAGTCCCAAGTCTGCTGTTCCAGGAGAGAGAGAGCGCATGATGAAGTCTTCGGAGCTACCCAGACCATTATGGATAGCGTAGTAGGCTGTGCCAAATGGGCTGCCTGTAGGGGAGATGTAGAGAAAGTAGACAACGGGGATAACAAATATAGCCAGCATGCCAATGAGTGCGGTGGCGATCACTCCGCGTGGTTTGAAGTAAATGGCCGTGAAGATGACATAGCCAATGTAAACCCATAGGGTAATCCAATGTGTCAGCACTAGAAGACACATAAAGACACCTGAGATCAGGATGGGGGCAAGAACGGATTTGTTCTCCTCGGCATTCTCCACTGCGCGCCAGACGAATAGTAAGGCACTGGAAAACAGCATCAGCATGAGCATCTGCGGTAGTCCAGACTGCGAAAGCTGCCACATAAGTTCGCAAAACAGCATAAGGATAGCGGTGACTGCTGCGATGGTGTTATCAAAAATTCTTGATATAAGGAGGTAGTTGACTCCAATGGAAATGAGGAAAAAGATAATGCAAGTGGCAGCAATGATGCGATCAAGTTGATAGATATTGGAGTTTTTTGCCATTCGCCAGCGTTTATTGTCTCCAGCATCGGTTGCTTTTAAAACGGCGGCATAGACGCATGGGTTGAGTGGGGCGTGGTAGGTATCTTGGAGGTTTTGTATGACGGGGTATGCGCCATTAGCTTCCTTCATCTGCGCGAGGGCGGCGGGGCGGATGACCTTGGTGGTATAACCATTACCACGTGCGATCTCACGGCCTATTTGTGCCTGTTCCATAGCTCGTGGAGAAGATAGGCCTTTAAATGTGAAGAACAGCGATACAATCGCAAGGCTAGCTAGGAAAACAAAGAAGATGGCGCGTCTGAGTATTTTAGCTGTATCAGGGCCTTCGGAGTTTGTGGTGCTCATAGATCGATCGGGTAGATAGGGTGAGTGATGAGAGGGATTTGGAAAAAGGCTAAGATAGTTCCTTGAGTTTGCGTTGTAATGTTCGGCGGCTGATCCCAAGTAGCTGGGCTGCATCCGTGCGATTATTTTTTGTGTAATTCAAGGCGCGTTGTATGGTGCGCATTTCGAGTTCATGCAAGTTGAATTCCTGCTCGGAAGCAAGCGGCTTTTCTTTCTTTTCCAAACTGAGGCCCTTCGTAGTGAGTTCAGAGTCATCGTGAGCTGGCGGTTTTGCTTCTGAGTTTTGGATGAAAGTAGGTAGGTGCCTGACTTCGATGCGGTTGTCATTGCTCATGACAATGCCGTGTTCAATGGCTGTGCGGAGCTCTCGGACGTTGCCTGGCCAAGTGTATGACCTTAGTAGAGCTAGTGCGGTATCACTGAGAGGTTTAATGGCTTTATTGTTTTCGGCAGAAAATTCCTTCAGAAAAGCTTGGGATAGTAATACGACATCTTCCGCGCGTTCTCGTAATGTGGGCATGAGGATACGGACGACGTTGAGGCGGAAAAAGAGATCCTCGCGGAAATCTCCCTTTGCTGCCATGCTGCGGAGGTTTTTGTTGGTGGCCGTGATGACGCGTACATCTACTTTGACTGATTTGTTTGAACCAACACGCTCGATGGTGCGCTCGCTTAAGACGCGTAATAATTTCACCTGCACAGCGGGGTCAATCTCGCCGATTTCATCCAGGAAGATAGTGCCTCCATCGGCCTGCTCGAAGCGTCCGATACGCTTTTGGGTGGCGCCGGTGAATGCTCCCTTTTCGTGGCCGAAGAGCTCGCTTTCGAGTAGCTGAGGTGAGAGTGCGGCGCAGTTTACCACTAATAATTTATCCGCTGGCCTACCACTCATCTGGTGGATGGCGTGTGCAACGAGTTCTTTGCCGGTGCCGCTTTCCCCTTCGATGAGTACGGTTGCTCGTGTAGGAGCCACTTGAGTAACCATTTCCCCCACTTTGCGCATCGCTTCAGATTGGCCAATTAGTTTTTCCAGACCATGTTTGGGAGCGCCGCTCTTAACGCGAAGTTCGGCATTTTCTTGTGCCAGGCGTGTATTACTTTTTTCGAGAGCGCGGCTGCGGAGTGCGCGTTTGAGAAGTAGCTCTACGCTGTCTAGATTTAGTGGCTTGGTGACAAAGTTCCAAGCACCGCGGCGCATTGCCTCCACTGCTGTATCGACGGAGCCGTAAGCGGTCATCATAATCGACACTGGAGGCGATGGTAAGGTGAGTGTTTCATCTAACAAATCCATTCCGCTTTCACCTGCGAGTCGTAGATCGGTGAGCATGAGGTCAATAGGCTCAGACTTGAGTATGGACATGGCTTCCTTAATATCGGCAGCGAGGTAGCAATCAAAATGCTCCTCCAAGGCCATGCGGAGCCCATTGCGTGTGGGCTTTTCATCATCGACGATGAGTAGGGTGGCAGAGGTCATGTGTGTTAGTGAGGGGAGGGTTGCTCGGTAGGCTCTAGCTCAATGATGTGATCGGCTTCATTTTCTAGCATTCTAACATTCTTGTCTTGTCGTGGGATCGATAGGGTGACTGTGGTGCCCTCACCGCTTTGGCTTTCAATTTCAATCTCGCCGCCGTGTTCTCGGATGATGCGTCTGACAATGAGGAGTCCTAGGCCTGTACCGGATTTTTTAGAGCTGCTGTAGGGCTCAAAGATGGATCCCATCACTTCTGGTGAGATGCCGGAGCCATGATCGTGGATGGTGATAGTGACCTCGTAGTCTGTGGCGCATGAAATGATATCGATCCTTCCACCGCTGGCCGGGAGTGCCTGAAAAGCATTTTTAAGAATATTATAAAAAGCTTGTTTGATTTGATTTCCATCCAGTTTGAGTAAGGGGGGATGTTTGGCTAGATCAAGAGAGACTTGCACATTTCGTTCTTCTAACTCTGGGGCAAGTAGGTTCAGGGTGTCACGGAGTAAATCATGAATTTGTGTCGACTCCCGCTCTGGGTGGGTGGGGCGCATGGCTTGGAGGAACTGTTTGAGGATAGTGTCTAGCCGTTGGATCTCGCCTTGTGCGGTTTGTAGGTGATCACTTAGATCTGCCTGATTTTCTGGTGAAAGCTTGTTAATTTTTCGTTCTAATAACTGGAGGTGAATGCCTAGAGAATTCAGTGGGTTTCCTATTTCATGCGCGACCCCTGCTGCGAGGAGCGTGAGAGCATTGAGTTTTTCGCTTTCCACATTTTCCTCGGCTTGGATGCGTGAGCGTGTGATGTCGCGCACCAAAAGAACATATCCTAACAGCTGCTCGTTTTTTTCCATCTCGCCATGCATGGGGGAGAGGTAGAAGTTGAGGTAGCGGCTCTCTGGGTAGAGGATTTCCATGTCTCGGCTGACAATGCTGCTGGGGTCTGCTAGCTTTTTCCAATCGATGCCACGCACGGTGGAAGATAGATTTTGGCCGATGCATTTAGTGGCGTTGATTCCAAAAATACGTGATGCTGCTTGGTTGACATAAGTGATCTGGCCATCTGGATCTAGGATTAGAACCCCCTCCTGAAGTGCCTCGAAGACACTTTCGAGAAATCCTTTCTCTCGAACTAGCCGTGATACCAGTCTCTGAACTTCACCTGGCTCCACTTGATCAAGGCGGGCGATGAGCTTATCTAGAAAACCGGATTTCATGTTGGATGTTGAGAGCGTTGCAAGGAGGATTGGATTTGGTTTTTGGTATTTTCTTTTTTCGTAGAGCGTATGAGGCGCGACAGATTGACACACATTGCATGGAATGGCAATACACAGACTGCATGAATATTTGCAGCGGGGAAAAATACGAGCTTTCAGGTTTTTATTGCGGAAATTAGAAAATCAGCTATATAATACTCCCCCCAACTTCTGGGTTGCCTATTGCCGATGTATTTCGGCTATTTGGGTATGCCCAAATTTGCGTTTTTCAGTTTTTGCTCTGCGTAGTAATTCGCTTTGTAGGTGAAAGCTGAGATGCGTGATTAACTTCATAATTTCACACTGATATTCCAAGGAATGAATCCAGATAGAGCAACTCTTAATTTTCTCAATAGTTTTCCAGAAAATGCCCGTACGCGTGGTGACTCACTTCAAGAAGAGGGTGCTGTTACGCAGATTTTTGGTAATCACCTCTTTATTCAAGGTCGTGTGGAGGATTCCACAGGGACTTTTCGCACCAGCTTGAGGCTGCAAGGTAACCGTTGGTTCGGTAGCTGCACGGCAGAGGATGAACTGGTCGCTGGTGCTTGTATGTATGCCACTATGGTAGAGCGTATGCACCGGGGTGAAGATCTGCCAGAGAGTCCTAATGAATTTGATGATACTCCGATTATTGATGTCATTGAGGAAAAGCTTGGTCGGGAACTCGATGATAAAGAGGCGGACTTCATTGGTAAAGTTGAGAAGCGTTATCGCCGTTACGTGATTGAGGGAGAGATCCATGATCATGATATGGTGCGTCTTAACCCTCGCTGGGAAATCATTAGCTATGATCCACTGGAGCTTTGGCCAATGCCTCCAGGAGATATTTTGGAATTTTGGAACTATATCGCCTACGCATTTTATAAAAAGAAACTTCCTTATCCTGAGTTCCTTAATGCAGTCACGGATCTAGAAGCTGTGCAGAAAAAAATGCAGGAGTGGGAGCGTGAGCGTGAAGTGGCCGAGTGGTATGATCGTATTGAGAGTGTCAATGAGCGACCTCCCCTTGATCAGCCACAGCACGTAAAGTTTCGTCTACTGTCTACCATTAATGAAGCTCGGGTAGAGTATCAGGAAGCTGAAGGCTGGATGCCCCTGCGTGAAAAGGGAGATATTGAACGCTTTGTCAGTCTTTTTGATGATTCAGCTCTTCGTATGGATGCCTCCAGTCAGCTAATTTGGGAGCAGTTTCTCACCTTTTATAAAAAGGATGCCGATGCGCGGATTGATCTTGATGATGAGGATGCTTGCCGGTTCATGAACCGCATTTTCCGTCAGCCAGCATTGAAGGGCTACGTGGTAAACCTCGATGAGCGTGAGTTTAAAGTTGTTGATAAGCCGTTGAAGTGGATCTGTGAAGATGATCCTTATGCTCCAGATAGTTTTGCTCTACAGTTAGTTACTTCCGCTGGTGAGTATGTAACGCACTCAGTGCGTTTGTTGCCAGGTAGAGAGGTTCTTTATCAATCTGATGAGACAGTGTTCCCTGGTCCACCTCGTTGGCTTTCAGAGACCGATGTTCAACCTCGTTACCACATTCCTAAGGATGTTATCGATAGCTTGGAGGGGGTTGAGTTTCTCCGTAAAGTGGGGGCTTCATTACCCGAGTCTCTGCGTAAGCGTGTGACAGATCTTGATCTTTATCCGCGCTTTAAGATGAAAATCGAGCAGGGTCTAACCGCTGCTGAAACGGAGCACTTAGTGATAGATGTCCGTGCGCTTGAGAAAAAAGAGCGCCGCGAGGAGAAACGGATCAAAGATCAGTGGGAGCTTGTCGAGCAGCAGCCTGTTAAGGGTAAGCAGCTACTGCGTTTTGCCCGTGAAGATCTCTACCCAGTGCCCTCGCTGCTCGCCCATATGGGGCTGACTTACGATGAGAAGCTAGATGCATTCAAGTCACGTATCACTAAGCTTTTCCCTGAAAAATTTGCTGAATGGGCCAAGAATCTTCCTGAGTCTTTAGTCACGGAGATGGATGGAAAACTGCAGACCTTGCTGGCAGACCCTGTCACCGCGGCGATCCGTTTTGAGGTGGTTAATCAGGAGATTGATTGGTTTGATCTACGTATTGTCATTGATGTTGAGGGTGTGACGCTCAGTAATGCTCAGATTCGTTCGCTGGTAGCAGCGCGTGGTGGCTATGTTCGTATGGACGATGGCGGCTGGATGAGGTTAGAGATTAAACTGGATGCGGATCAGCGTGATGCCGTTACTCGCCTTGGTCTTGATCCCTTTGATCTTACTGGTGAAACTCACCGTATGCATGCTCTTCAGCTGGCCGATCCTAAAGCCGCTGAGGTATTTGATCCCAAGGCATGGAAGAGAATCAAGGATCGCTCTCGCGAGATTCAGCTTGAGGTGGATGTGCCTGTGCCGGCGGGGCTGAACGCCACATTGCGTCCGTATCAGGTGGATGGTTTCCGTTTCCTTGCCTATCTTGCAGTGAACCGTTTTGGAGGCTTGTTAGCGGATGATATGGGGCTGGGTAAAACAATCCAGTCGATCACCTATCTGCTCTGGCTTCGTGAAGAGGAGGCTAAGAAACACGGTGGGGATATGTCTAAGGTGCCGCCATCATTGGTGGTTTGCCCTAAATCTGTTATTGATGTTTGGCACTCGGAAACAGAGAAGTTTGCTCCTGAAATTCGTGTTAAAATATTACGCACGCGCGATGATCTCGATCTGAAAATACTGGAAGAAGAGGTGGATCTCTTTGTCCTGAACTACGCTCAATTACGCCTCTGCGGTGAGGAGTTAGCGAAGGTGAAGTGGTTGACCTCCATTCTTGATGAAGGTCAGCAAATTAAAAACCCAGACTCCAAGGCAGCCAAGGCTGCGCGTGATCTCAACTCCATGAATCGATTGGTGCTCACTGGTACTCCTATTGAGAACCGCCTTATGGATATGTGGTCGTTGATGTCCTTTGCCATGCCGGGTGTTCTAGGTAGTCGTGCCTATTTCAAAAAACGCTTTGATAAGCGTAAAGACCCCAGTGCTCAGAGTCGCCTAGCATCACGCTTGCGTCCATTCCTGTTACGCCGGACCAAGCTTCAGGTGGCTAAAGATCTCCCGCCAAGAACAGAGGAGGAGGTATTTGCCGAAATGGAGAGCGTGCAATCTGAGATGTATAAGGCAGAGCTGAAGCGTATTCAGAAAGCTCTGTTAGGATTTGAATCTGATGAGGCTGTGAAGAAAAACTCCTTTGCTATCCTTCAGGGGCTGATGCGCTTGCGCCAGATTTGCTGTCACCCTGGCTTAATTGATCCTAAGTTCCTCAAGGAGGAAAGTGCTAAGATGAATGCTCTGTTCTATTTGTTAGATCAGTTGCGTGAAGAGGGTCATAAGGTGCTCGTATTCTCTCAGTTTGTTTCGATGCTGGATATTATCAAGGCGCGTCTTGAGGTAGAAAGTCGCCCATTCCACTATCTGACAGGTCAGACAAAAGATCGTAAGGGGGAAATTGAAAGCTTCCAGACGACTAAAGATCCATCCGTATTCATGCTTTCCCTGAAGGCTGGTGGAGCGGGTTTGAACCTTACCTCGGCATCCTACGTGATTCTTTATGATCCATGGTGGAACCCTGCTGTGGAGAATCAGGCGATCGACCGTACCCACCGTATTGGCCAGAAGAATAAGGTGATAGCCTACCGCTTGCTTACACGTGAGACGGTGGAGGAGAAGATCCGGGTGCTTCAGCACCAGAAAACTCAGCTAGTGACTAACGTGCTAGGGGATGAAGGTTTTGCTAGTAGTCTTGGTATGGATGACTTGGCCTTTATTCTGGGTACTGGTGATGGTGGCTTTGATGAAGATGATTCTGCTGATGAGAAGCCAGCTTCCAAAAGAAAGGGTAGCATCATTGATGTCGAGGTCTCCGATGTCGATAAGGCGGATGCTGCGGCTAAGAAAGCCGCGAAAAAAGTGGCTAAGAAGGCCGCTAAAAAAGCGAGTAAGAAGTAATTGGATCAATTCAGTGTCTTGTGTCTCACTCTTATCATTCATAGAGTGAGACGGGATCTACTATTTGCGCCGATTAGGAAACCGTGTATCCTTTAGCAATGAAAAGTTTACTCGTTTTACTTGCTGCGCTTTTTAGCGTGATCTACCTGATTAATCCTGGTGCAGGTTTTATTGAGCTATTACCAGATAATATCCCTTTTATTGGGAATCTGGATGAAGCCACGGCTACCGCTATTCTTCTAGCATGTGCTCGTTATTTTGGCTGGGATATAAGTAACTTCTTTGGCCGGAAAGGTGACGAGAAAGATGACTCGGCTATTGATGTGAAATAGCCTAATTTCTCGTTGTTTTCATGCGTTTCAACTTATGAAACCATGAAAAAACATCACCACCTGCGTGCCAATCAATCACCCACTTTAGACGAGCCGAAGTTAGAGATTTCATCTCTCATCGATGTTTGTTTTCTCTTGTTGATCTATTTTCTCGTCACCACCACCATCCAGCCGCGTGAGCAGGATCTGAGCACTTATGTGCCTGGGGCAAGTCAAACTCCAGTTTTGCTGTCGCCGATGGTTATAGAAATAATGCAGAATGGAAAAGTGGTGGTTAATCCTGGTGATGCTGCTGAAACTTATGATTCAGATGTCTCTCAGCGTACACTCCCTCAGCTTGAGGGGAGGTTGCGTATGCTTTCAGGCTGGGGAGCATCGCATGCCCCTAAAGTACTTTTAAAAGTGCATGATGAAGTGTATCAGCAGCGTTATATCGATGTTGTTAATTGTCTCGCAGGTGCTGGGATCAAGAGTATTGCTCTGGTCGATTAAGCTCGAGCTATGTCTTATTGAAACCCAATCATTTACAGCATAAATAGCGATGATTGACAGGTGTCCGAAGAATTGTCATCTCAATGTAATTACATTATAGCTTGCAGTCTGGATAAAAATAGACTACGAATAGTGAAAAGAAGCTTCCATCGATAGAGGAACTTTATACCCTTTTTATCACACATATGAACTATTTTTCTACCTGCAACACCGTTGTGCGTGCTCATTTTCCAGTGCGTGGCAAGTCTATTCAACTGCACGCTAAACGCTCGCATGCTGCATTTACTCTGGTGGAAATGCTAGTGGTGATCACCATTATTGGAGTCTTGTTGACGGTGGGTGCACTGGGACTTCGTAATCTTTCCAAGTCGAGCGGTGTTTCTGCGGGTGTGCCTCTAGCAGAAGCTGTTTTTGCGGAGGCGCGTGGCTTATCCTCCGGCACTGGCGGTGCTTCACGAGTTTTAATTGCTGCAGACCCTGATGATAATGATAGGTATTTACGTTACATGCTCGTTGTCTATCAATCTGAATCAGGGCGATGGGTGGCTGCTAGCCGTGGTATTTATCTCCCTAAGGGTGTGTATTTAAGCCAGAATTTCAGTTACCTCGACCATGCTGGAGAGACTGGTGGTATCCCCTCTGAAAACCATCAGGTTTACTCCAGTGATACGGGTGGATCTAGTAATACTAATCTCTCTGGAGCGTATTTCTACTACCAATTCAACTCAGAGGGTAATGCTGCTAACCCTGGTGCCAGTTTCATTGTTGGCACGGGAAACAAACCGCCTGGAGCAAGTAATCCTAAAGTTGGATCAGGAAGTGGTGTGGCTAACTTCGGCGGTTTTATGGTTTGGAAAAAAGGAACCACCTCGATATTCCGCCATCCAGATCAAATGAACATCCCAAGTGAGATCAAAGGTGGCGAGGATTTTTAATGGTAAACCTCAACCCAACACTCAACAATTTACTCAGTCAACTAGATCCATTCTACATGCTGGATCAATCCTAGATAATCAATATGAAATACAGTGGAAATATGAAAAAACGTGGATTCACACTTGTGGAGACCGTTATCGCCATGGGCATCATCACCATCATGATCACCGCATTCCTAGCTGCTTTCGGCCCAGCCGTGCAGGGCATACGTAAGTCCATCTCGGCGAAAGAAGCTAATCGCCTAGCGAGCTCCTTAGAGGCAGAGCTATCCGTGCTGCGCCCTGACGAGGCCGCGGTTTACTCAACAGCTTTTGAGAAGGCATTTACTTGGATTGAAGATTCTGGAGGAGATACCCAAAATAAAATGGTCTTGCTCTATCAATACCGAGGAGACCCTAATGCCGTCCGTAAGGATGGGACTCTGAAGCCTGTAACAGATCCTAGTGCAGATGATATCCCAGGAAAAGACTACGTGGTTCAGTCTGTGGTTCGTCGCTTAGAAGATACTGAAGTTCAGGAAGAGCTACAGCCTAGAGTCGTAGAGGGCCGTGTGTTTTATGTGCGTATGAATCAGCTTATTTTTAATGCAGATGGTGAGCTTGAGCCGAGTGATCAGCCAGGTGTTGTTCGTGAGCAACAGCCTCCGAATGCAACCATGGATTATACCAATTATCCAGATGCAGTCATAGCATTAGAGACAGAATTTTACGTAATGAAGAGCAGTCTTTACCCTTATATATCTGATGCTTTTGATATTTCTAAACGAGGTAAGCCTGTCTTTAAGCGTAACATCGCAGTGCGCCGCTAAATCGATTGTCTGATAGCCATTTAACAAAATCTAATTGATGAATATAAAAAAACTCCACAACAGAAAATCAGGATTTACTCTCGTAGAGCTTCTCGTGGCCATGGCGATCACCATCGTCTTGTTAGGTATATTAGTTTATATGACTGGTATCTCGATGGATACTTATCGTGACACTCGTAGCGAGGTGCGCGCATCGCGTCAGGCCAAGGAAGCGATTAACACAATTGCCAAAGACTTCGAGAGTATGGTTGTGAGGCAAGGTGGCAATGATTATGAATGGCTTTATGCGGGGGCAGAAACGAGCCTTCTTAAGGGGCCATCTGGTAAGGAAATTCCTAACACAAGTCATTTGATCTTTTTCACCGGTGCTACAGATCGCTATAACGGCGATATTGGAGGTGGTAATGATAATGGTGGGGATGTCTCAGCGGTGAGTTACCGTCTTGTTTACCGTGATCAAATTTCTGATACAGACGATGAAACGCACGCGGTGTTTTCACTCTACCGTAATTTGAGTAATCCAGATGATACTTTTGATCACTTGCTGGCTACCGCTAATTTGGAGGAAGCATATACCTCTCAATTTAATGATGCTGCAGATCTACAGGCTGAGAATTTTCTCGTGGAGAACATTTATGAGTTTTCCGTTACCTTCCTCATTGAAGTGACAGTGGATACAGCAGGAACTCCAGTTACGCACACGGTGAGGGCGACGATGTCTCCTGGGAATATGCTGGATGAGTTTAATATCACAGGCACAGGTATCGAGTATACTGGTGATCTTGAGTTTCCTAGTGGTTCAGGTTTGACCAAAAATCTGATGGAGAGCGGTAGTATCGTGGGGGTAGATATTAGTATTACCGTTCTTAGTGATAAGGGGCTGACTCTTGCTAAAAGGAGTGCCATTAGCCGTGGAGATCTTATCAGGAAGCATGGCTATCAGTATACGAAGAGTATCGTCACGTCGCGTCCATAGAAAGAAGCCTCGTAAAGGTATAGACTGTTGTGCTGACTGTCTATTTCATCCGTTCTGTTTTGAATACGCTTCTGAAAAAGGTTGCAAATCCTTTTCAGTAGTGGCTTTTTTGCCTCGACATGCCTGATGCTAACGAAGCCGCCAACGAGCCGCCAAAAGACCGCAAGACACTGGAGCAACGTCACCAGATGACAGATCTGGAACGTTTGCGGCACTCATGTGCCCACGTGCTTGCTACCGCTGTGTTGCGTATTTGGCCAGATGCCCAGCTGGCGGGTGGGCCTCCGGTAGAGAGTGGTTTTTACTATGATATTGATTTATCACATTCCATTACTCCAGGTGACTTCGAGAAGATCGAGGCAGAGATGAAAAAAATCGTCAAAGAAAACCAGACGTTTGAAAAGATGGTGGTTTCTCGTGATGAGGCACTGGCCTTGGCAGATAGCGGTCGGCTAGGTGCGCTCTCAGAGCGTGGTGTTGTTAGTCAGTTTAAAATCGATCTACTCAATGATATTCCCGAAGGTGAAGAAATTTCTATTTTTAAAAATGGTGAGTTTTGGGATCTCTGTGCTGGTCCTCACGTGGGACGTACTGGCAACTGCAAGGCCTTTAAGGTGATGAGTGTTGCCTCCGCCTTCTATAAGGGGGATAACACTCGGCCTCAGCTCCAGCGTATTTACGGGACTTGTTTTAAAAATAAAACCATGCTCGAGGAGCATCTGGAGAAGTTAGAAGAGGCAAAAAAGCGCGATCACCGTAAGCTAGGGAAAGAGCTTGGGATTTTCCACATTGATGAAGCGGTGGGGCAGGGGCTTATTCTCTGGAAGCCGAAGGGCGCTTTGATGCGCCGCGCACTCCAAGATTTTATTACCACAGAGCTTGATAAGCAGGGCTACTCTCAAGTTTTTACCCCCCACATCGGTAAGCTTGATCTCTACCGCGCGAGTGGTCATTTCCCTTACTATCAGGAAAGCCAGTATCCCGCTATTCCTGAACGTGATGCTCTGGAGAAACTCTCTGATGAAAATGCTAGCTGCTCTCTTCTCACGAATGGTTTGGAGTCAGGGGAAATAGAAGGCTATATGCTGAAGCCGATGAATTGCCCTCATCATATTAAGATCTTTGCTAGTGATCATCACAGCTACCGTGATCTTCCTGTGAGGCTGGCTGAATTTGGCACAGTTTATCGCTGGGAGCAGTCTGGGGAGTTAGGTGGAATGACCCGCGTGCGTGGTTTTACTCAGGACGATGCGCATTTATTCTGTACTCCCGATCAGGTGGCCGAAGAGGTGCAGAGCTGCTTGGCCTTGGTGAAAAAGGTATTAAAGACTCTAGGTATGCATGATTATCGAGTGCGTTTATCTCTTCGTGATCCTGACTCGGATAAATACGTTGGTGATCCAGAAAACTGGGACAAGGCAGAGGACGCACTGCGTCAAGCTGTTCAAACCCTTGGTGTTGACTACACAGAAGAGGAGGGAGAAGCAGCATTCTATGGGCCGAAGATAGATTTCGTGGTCAAGGATGTCATTGGTCGTGACTGGCAGCTTGGTACGGTGCAGGTAGACTATAATCTTCCTGAGAGATTTAACCTTTCCTATGTAGGCTCAGATAATAAACCACACCGCCCAGTGATGATTCACCGGGCACCTTTTGGCTCGCTAGAGCGTTTTGCGGGTCTGCTCATTGAGCATTTTGAAGGTAAGTTCCCCACTTGGCTTTCACCAGAGCAAGTGCGCGTATTACCCATTTCAGAGAAATTCAATGACGCAGCTGATGAGGTGCTCAAGGCACTTGCCGATATTGGAGTGCGCGTCTCTGCGGATAGAAACGCCGATAAGGTAGGGGCTAAGATTCGACTTGCCAGACTTGATCGTGTGCCTTATATGTTAGTCATCGGAGCGCGTGAAGCTGAAAGCGGCACTGTTACCGTGAGACACAGAGATCGAGATGATCTAGGTGCCATGCCTATTCATGAATTTGTTCAAACCATCCAACAGGAAATTGCCGACCGTGCATTGTGAGTCGGCATTAGCTCCTCGCATCTCTGAATGCATCCTGTTGATCCGCCATACCGCGCATGGAGAATAAATGGGCATACCTATTTTTTTATATGTCATATCGGCATATACTTATGCTTACTTGCGCCGTCATATAAGCAGACCACTTTCCCTAAACAACCAAGGAGAATACCATAGCAAAACCAAAAAAAAAGCCATTCCGTAGCCGCCGTGACATGACGCGTGTCAATGAACGCATTCGTGCGCCCAAGGTGCGTGTAGTTTACGAAGACCAACAACTAGGAGTAATGAGCGCCCGTGTGGCGGTGGAAAAAGCCAAGTCTGTAGGGCTCGATCTCGTAGAGGTAGCACCCAATGCTAACCCTCCAGTTTGCCGTGTCTGTGATTACGGTAAATACAAATATGAGCAGGCTAAGCTAAAGAAGAAGACGCCTAAGGTTTCTAATAAAATCAAGGAAATCAAGCTTCGTGTTGGTACGGATACCCACGATTATAATATCAAGTTAGCACGTGCTGAACAGTTTCTTGATCAGGGGAATAAAGTGCGTGTCAGACTCCAGTTCCGAGGGCGTGAGAATGCGCACCGGGAAATTGGCTTTGAAGTACTGAACAAGGTTGCGGAAGATCTGAAGCAGATAGCAAACGTAGACCAAGCACCGCGCTTGGCTGGGCGTGCCGTTAATATGATGCTTTCGCCTCTACCCAAGGAGCAGCGCAAACGCCACTTCTATCTCAGCCACGGTAACCTTGTGGACCCTGACGATGAGGGTGATGAGGATATCGAGTTTGATGATGACGATGAAAACGAGGGCGATGCTGTGGTGGATCAAAAGCCCGATACAGACACTCAGGAGTAAGCTTTAAAATTGCGTGATATGGGATTTCTTGGACCTCTGGGACTTCATGAATTGACCATCATTCTGTTGATCGGTGGCGCATTGATCACTTTTTGGGTGTGGATGCTGGTGGACTGTATTAAGAACGAGCCAGCCACAGGCAATGATAAGGTGATATGGGTTGTTGTGATTGCGCTTGTTGGATGGATTGGTGCGCTGATCTACTTGTTCGCGCGTAGGCCTGCACGAATCCGTCAATACGGTAGCTAGCTACGCTTACTCATTGCTTTCCTCAATCACCATAGCCTTTGGCGGTGGGCTGCTGAGGGGGTCAGGTAGCGCTGGCTCTTCAGGGAGAGTTTCTGGCTCTAGTTCTATGACTGTGGTCTGGGTAGAAGGTGGATTACCTTGTGGTGTTGCCGGAGTGGCTGGTGGTAGTTTTTCTGATGGCGGAAAGATGACTTTTTGATCTTCAGTCATCATAGCTTCTTGCGATGTGTTAGAATCATCCTGCTCGGAGAACATCGGTTCATATTTTTTATAAGCATAAATCCCTCCGCCGATTAGGAGGGCGGTGATGGAAAATACAGTGAGATTTTGTAGTAGTGAGCTACTGCTTATGATGAGCTTTTCTTCATCGTGAGGTGACTGGCTGTTCCGAGCCCCCTGCGCTGGCTCGGCATCCTTTCTGCCTAGGTGATCATTGCTTGTATTAAGATAGCTATGATCATTGTCAGAGGAGAGTACATCCCCTGTCTGAAAGGCATCTACCCACTCGCGCGCATCGATATTAAGAAAATCACTATACTGAGAGAGAAAGCTCTTTGCGTAGGTGGGGCTGGGAAATATGGAGTAGTCACTTTCTTCTAGGGCTCTTAGTGTGGCGAGTGGTATACGCGTGGAATGAGTGACGTCCACCAGCTCTAGGTCCATGCTTTCACGGGCCTTGCGTAATTGTTCGCCTATATCTTTCCATTCGCTCATATTTTTTTAGGACAGGGGAGGAGTAAACAGAATACACACAGCTGATGGACTTCTCAAGTATCGATATTTCAACTAACAGATTTTATTGTTCTGAGATCCAGGCGAGACAGCGGGCGACGGCAAAAAAACCGATGGTTGCCGTCATGTGTGTAATGCTGCCATAGCCTGAGACACAGTTGATCCGTGTATCTGCGCCTTTGAGATGCTCAGGGCGCTGTTCTGAGACTTCGCCATCGCATTGCGGATAAACCGGGCGTTCGGACGAGAAAATACAGTTGATGCCAAACTTTTTAAGCTTTCTCTTTTTTTTCACGTCTGGTCCAGCGGGGAATCCATACTTGTGCCGTAGATTACGCCGGACCTGGTTCATGAGCGAATCATTGTAACATCGTGAGATGTCATCGATTTTAATCTGTGATGGATCACGTAGACCTCCTGCACCACCGCAGCTGATCACAGGAATGCCGCGCTTGTGGCAGCCATTCAATAAGAGAGACTTGGATTGGACACGGTCAATGGCATCAATGACGTAGTCAAAACCTTGATCAAGAATTTCATCAGCATTCTGACGGCTAAAAAATGCCTCCAGACAGGCTACTTCACATTCTGGGTGAATGGCACTGATGCGGCTGGCCATCGCTGCGGTTTTTTGGCGGCCAATTTCACCATCCATCGCATGGAGCTGACGGTTGATATTGGTGATACAGATTTCATCAAGATCGATCATCGTGATCTTGCCAATGCCTGAGCGAGCGAGCGCTTCTACTGCCCAAGATCCTACTCCTCCAATACCTACCACGCAGACGTGTGCTTGGTTAAACTTCTTTAGTGCGGTTTTTCCATAGAGCCGCTCAATTCCTCCAAAACGCATTTTTTCTCTGGTGAAGTGCCTCTGTTAGTCCGTTTCTGCCCGGGTATCACGTGTGAGCAGTTCCTCCAGAGCATCTGCCGCAGATTTATGTTCATATAAAATTTCATAAACAGCATCAATAAGCGGAGTGCGGATGTTTGCCTTATGGCCAGCTTCATGAATGGAGAGGGTGTTAGGAACTCCTTCAGCCACCATGCCGAGGTTAGCAATGATGTCATCGAGTTTACCACCTTTCCCAAGTGCTTTACCGACACGGTTATTGCGCGAGTGTGGGGAGTAGCAAGTAGCCATGAGATCACCTACACCAGAGAGCCCGATGAATGTTTCCATTTTCCCACCTAGCCGAGTGCCCAAGCGTGTCATCTCTGCTAGTCCACGGGTGACAAGTGCCGCGATGGCATTATCACCGAGGCCTAGTCCGTCTGCTATGCCAGCGGCGATACCAAAGATATTTTTCATGGCAGCTCCTAGCTCAATGCCTGCCACGTCATCACTTGTGTAACAGCGGAAGGCATTGGTAGTAAAAATTTTCTGCAGCTGCTGAGCTAGTGCGTGGTCTTGGGCGCCAATGACAGCACAGGTGGCAAGTCCCTTGCTGACTTCCTCGGCGTGATTAGGCCCAGAGAGGACAGCGAGAGGGTTTTCTGGAAGGTGGAAGTGAATGAGCTCACTCATACGCACACCGGTGTGCGCTGCGATGCCTTTGGCGCAGGAGACGAGAATAGTATCCTTGGGGAGGTTAATTTCTGTCAATGATTGAGCCGTAGCTTCTGTAGCAGATGTCGGCACTACAAAGAGCACCAATGGATAGTCAGCGGCCTTGGTAAGGTCTGTGCTGGCGATGATATTTGTAGGTAGTGGCTGATCTGGAAGGTAGTGATGATTGGTGTGTTGGCTATTGATCTCCGCAGAGATCTTTTCATTGCGCCCTATGACACAGACCTCATCGAGAGTGTTGGCGAGCAGAGTGGCGAGGGCTGTCCCCCACGAGCCTGTGCCGAGAATGGCTGCGCTTTTGATCATTTCTTTTTCTTGGTAAATTGGTGTTCAGTGCCGTTTTTTAAAGCAATGATATTCGAGCGGTGTCGCCATGTTGCTAGAAAGGCAATTACGATGGAAAATACAAAAAGTGGTTTGTTCCAGGTGCCATCTGCTAGGTAGCCATGCCTGTAAGATCCATATAGAGTGACAAAGGGAACGGCCAGAGCCGTGCCAATACTGGCAATGGATACGTAGCGTGTGGTGAAAAAGAAAAGTAACCAGATGATGAGTAAGATAACTACCCCCACTGGCATGAGAGCTACGAGCACTCCTCCTGATGTAGCAATACCTTTCCCTCCTTTGAATCCAATCCACGGAGAGTAATTATGGCCAAGGATAGCAGCTAGGCCTGTTAGTATGATTAAGGTTTGAGCCTTCCACGCATCGATCACAGGGAAAGTGGTGCTTATGCCGTGCAGTGTATCGAGCGACATCTGTGGGTTTTTCCCTTCAATGAGGCAGACGCTGATGGCGAGTAGTGTGGGGACAAAGCCTTTGAGGAAATCGAGGATGAGGCAGGCGATACCGTAGGGCTTACCGATGATGCGGAGCACATTCGTCGCTCCGATATTTCCTGATCCATGTTCGCGGATATTGACACCCTTTGCTTTGGCGATCAAAAGGCCAAAGGGGATAGAGCCGGCAAAAAAGGCAATGAGTGGTGGAATCCAGAGTGGCATGATGATGTGAGTAGGTGACTCGTATGTTGAGTTTACTTTGGTAATTAAAAAATCCAATGGCAATGTTGTTTCCTTCGGTGGAAACATGACCCCGTAAATGCCAGATGCCGGCCCACTTTAAAATGGGCCGGCATCTGGCAGAGGGGGTGGGATTCGAACCCACGGTGACTTGCGCCACGCCGGTTTTCAAGACCGGTGCATTCGACCACTCTGCCACCCCTCCGTGGTGCAATCAGATTGCGGTCTACGAGGAACTTTCATGATTCGCTGCTAATTTGCAAGAAGAGTTTACATCGATTTGCAGATTTTATGATTGGTTCAAGGCTTGCTTGAAGTGGCGGCGCCGATTAAGAAGGGTGCTTATGAGTAATGTCGTTATTTTATTTTCCGGTCAAGGTGCACAGAAGGTAGGTATGGGTAAGGATTTGGTGGATAGCTATTCTGTTGCCAAAGATCTTTTTGCAAAAGCGGACGAGGCTTTAGGTTATGCTCTCAGTGAGATTATGTTTACTGGTCCAGATGATCAGCTGACACGCACAGCTTACTGTCAGCCTGCACTGTATTTGCATGGTCTTGCGTGTTTGGCGGTTTTAAAAGAGAAGGTGCCTGCGTTGAATCCTGTAGCAGCGGCAGGTTTATCTCTTGGCGAGTTTACCGCCCATGCCGCCGCAGGGACATTTGATTTTGCCACGGGGTTGAGTCTAGTTTCTCAACGTGGTGTATTTATGGAGGAGGCTTGTGAGGCTACTGATGGAGCGATGGCCGCTATGATTGGTGGTGATGAAGCGGCGGTAGAGAAGCTGGCTGCGGAGTGCGGTGTGGATGTGGCGAATTTTAATGCCATTGGGCAGATTGTTCTCTCTGGCAGTGAACAGGGGGTGGATCAGGCAGTGGCTGGAGCGAAGGCTGCGGGTATCCGCATGGGGAAAAAGCTTAACGTCGCCGGAGCCTACCACTCGCGCTTGATGCAGAGTGCTCAGGATAAACTGGCTGCAGTGCTGGGGGATACTGAGATGTCAGTGCCCTCGATTCCTGTTATTTGTAATTATGGAGCCCGTGAGGTGAGTGGTGCGGATGATATTAAATCGATGCTAGAGCAGCAGGTGACTGGCTCAGTGCGCTGGACGGCATCCATGCAGAAGCTCATTGCGGATGGATATACGACCTTTATTGAGCTTGGGCCAGGTAAGGTTCTGGCGGGTTTGATGGGTAGAATTGATAAGACGGTTAAGGTGATTTCCATCGAAGATACCGAGAGTTTGAATGCCGCGGTGGCGGAACTTGCATAAAAATACAATTTTCCTTAAAAAAGATATTGCGTATCGGCGTGAATCTTCCTAGTTTCCGCCCGCCCAAGCAAGCAAGGGGTGGTAGCTCAGTTGGTTAGAGCGCCGGCCTGTCACGCCGGAGGTCGCGGGTTCGAGTCCCGTCCATCCCGCCACTTGTTTCTTGGATTTAGCCTCACTTTATGTGGGGCTTTTTTATGTTGATGGCTTGGCGTATGGTTGCATGAGCACGAAGGGGGAGACGACCAAGGCGGTAAATTCTTGAGGGTTCTCCTCCCACCATTGTTCATGGAGTTCTGAGGGTTTCACCAGATCACCAGCTTTGAGCCAGGCTGTTATTTGCTCTTTATCATCTGCGGTCACTGCTTGGCCAACTTGGGTGATTTTTAAGCAGGGATCTACATAGATGAGTGCTCCAGATTTGTAGTGAGGCTTCAGATACTCCCAGTCTACTACGCCAGTGTATTTCTGGAGTTTTTCTTCCGTGCTCTGTGCATCTTCTCCTACCATGCCGTAGTTCATTTCTTCTGATGCTTGGTGTGGATCGCTCATGGTTCGATATGTAAAAGGGGCGGTTACTCAGCGTGTGGCTGGGCGTTTCTGTGGCAAAAGTGCTACAGAACAAAGATGCGCGTCAATGCTGCACTTACTGTAAAGCACTACCAATGAATCTCCATGAGCAAAAAGTAGAGACGGCTATCAAGATGCGTATTGAAATAGTGACGGATACATATTGTCCTGATGTGAATGGAGTGGCGATGACATTGGGGCAGCTGGTCGATGGTCTTCGTTCCTTTGGTCATCTCGTTTATATCATTCACACTGGGGGTGCTGGGGGGAAGGGTGAAAGCTCGGTGAAATCGGTGCCTCTTCCAGGCTATTCGGAGGTGAGGGTGGGTTTGCCAGGGAAGGGGAAGCTGAGTAAGCGCTGGAGTCGGAAGCGTCCAGATGTTGTCTATGTTGCTACGGAGAGTCCTCTTGGTATGTCTGCTATTAAAGTCGCTAAAAAGATGGAAATCCCTGTGGCTGCTGGGTTTCACACGAATTTTCATCACTACATGAAGCAGTATAAGTTGGGTAAAATGCAAGATACCGCTTTGCGCTATTTACGCCGTGTGCATGGGCTTGCTAGCTGTACCATCGCACCCTCACCGGATGTGCGTGATATGCTTGTCCGTGATGGATTTCAGAATGTTTATTTGTTAGGTCGTGGAGTAGATGTAGAGCTTTTTGATCCTCAGAAACGTTGTGCCAAGCTGCGGATGGAATGGGGAGCTCGTGCGGAGACACCTGTGGTGATGGTGGTGGGGCGTGTGGCTCCAGAAAAAAATATGGAGCTGGCCATTGAAGCGTTTGATCTGATGCAGAGATCTGTTCCTGATGTTCGGTGTGTGATTGTGGGTGATGGGCCTAGCCGTGAGCTCTTAGAGCGGAACAATCGGCATATCCATTTTGCTGGAGTGCAGCGTGGTGAGGCACTTGCGCGGCATTATGCCTCTGCGGATGTTTTACTTTTTCCTAGTGAGACTGAAACATTTGGCAATGTTTTGTTGGAAGGGATGGCTAGTGGGATGATTACGGTAGCTTATGATTATGCTGCGGCGCGGTTACATACGAGGCATGGCGAAAATGGTTTAGTAGCACCTAAGGGGAATCCTCATGCTTTTCTTAAAATGGCTCTTCAGGCAGTGAAAATTAATCAGCTGGAACCTCTGCGTGCTCAGGCTAGAGAGAGCACTCTTAAGCTGGGCTGGGGAGAGATTGCCGAGAGCTTTGAGTCATGTCTGATGACGATTGTGCGTGATGCTGGCATGCCTATTGGCCAGAGTCGCCGGAGGAGGAAGCTTAGCGTCCGCACTTTGTTTTTATCAGACATTCACCTCGGTACGGATGCTAGTAAGGCGCGCGAAGTGATCGATGTTTTAAAACATACGCGCTGTGAACGTATTGTGCTAAATGGTGATATTATTGATGGCTGGGCGCTGAAGCGTGGGGGGAAGTGGCGTAGTATTCACACCCGTGTTGTGCGCACGGTGCTTAAAAAGTTAGAAAAAGAAAAAACTGAGATTATTTACCTGCGCGGTAATCATGACGACTTTATGACGACGTTCCTGCCCATTGCTCTGGGAAAGTTAAAGTGTGTCTCGGAATACATTCATACCACCCCTGAGGGAGAGCGATATCTCGTGTTGCATGGTGATGGCTTTGATAGCGTCTCCACTGGGCATAAGTGGATAGCGGTGTTAGGATCGATTGGTTATGATACCTTGTTAAATGTTAATCGCATTTATAACCGATACCGCAAGTGGCGTGGCAAGGATTACTACTCGGTGAGTAAAGCGATTAAGGCCCGCGTAAAGTCAGCGGTAAGCTTTGTGGGGAGGTATCAGGAGAAGCTTGTTGAGCTAGCTGTAAAACGAAAATGTTCAGGTATCATCTGTGGTCATATTCATACTCCTGCCGATGAGATGATTGATGGAATCCATTATCTCAACAGTGGGGACTGGGTGGAGACGCTGAGCTGTATCATTGAGAATCAAAACGGAGGATTTGAAATTCTCTATTACGATGAGTTTTTATCCCGCACTCTGCCTGAACAGGCTGCGGGGCATCTAGAGCAGCCTTGTTTTGATCGCGTGCTTAACGAGAACATTGCTGACCGTTCCATGGTTGATTCCTCGCATCGTGCTGACATGCACGCATCCTAGCTAAGCCATACGGTCCATACCAATACGGAACCGCTGGTTTCTCAGCTTGGAGTTACTCAGTTTTTGAATGAGCTGATCAGCCACATCCTTTTGTACATCAATGAGGCTGTGGCGTTCAAAGAGCTGAATGCGGCCTACTGAAGAGTCTGGGATACCGCCTTCACGGTAGCACATCCCAAGAATGTCAGCTGGGCGGACACTGGCCGCTTTGCCAAGGCTGAGGAAGAGAGTCGCCATGTTAGGGTCTTTTTTATGCTCTTTGCCGCCGCCTTTGCGATCGCGTCTGTCATAGCGTTCACCACGGTCTGGACGTTCTTTTCGCTTTCTCTCTGACTTGAAGTTAGGGTTATCTTCATCGATGGCCTGACCTTCACGTCCAATGGATTCGCGGAGGAGTTCAAAGACGCCTGCTGCGATGTCAGTTGCCGTGTGTCCTTGGTCTAACAGGCGATCAATGTAGTGGCGGTAGCTGCGATTGACTTCTTTCTCCAGGCGAGTTTGCACGAGTTCAAAAAGCTGATCTGCGCGAACGCCTTCCACTTCTTCTTGAGTGGGGATTTTCTTACGCTGAATCTGCTGCTTCGTGTAGCGTTCAATACTTTGGAGGCGGTAAATATCACGGCCAAAGACAAAGCTAACAGCCTTGCCTTCACGGCCGGCGCGCCCTGTCCGCCCGATGCGGTGCACGTAGTCTTCAGGGTCTTGGGGGATGTCGTAGTTAAAGACAGCTTCCACATCGTCGATATCGAGCCCTCGTGCTGCTACGTCGGTAGCAACGAGGAGTTCAAATTTCCCTTCGCGGAATCTCTTGGTGGTGCGTTCACGTGCCTGTTGGCCAATGTCACCGTGCAGTTTATCCGCTCCGTAGCCACGTGCTGTGAGGGCTTCAGTGCATTCATCTACACTGCGTTTGGTGTTACAGAAAATAACCGCCAAGCGTGGGCTTTCTAGGTCAAGGATACGGCTGAGAACCTCGACCTTAGAGCGGTTTCTCACCTCGTAGTAAGACTGGCTGATGGTGGAAACGGTTTTGGTCTGCCCTTTGATAGAGATTTCTAGTGGATTATTGCCAAATTTTTGAATCAGCTTGTCCACATTTTTATTCATCGTGGCGGAGAAGAAGAGTGTCTGGTGGTCTGCCTTCATGGCGCCTAATAAGTCCTCCATATCCTCGCGGAATCCCATATCGAGCATACGGTCTGCTTCATCAAGGATCGCTAACTTAATGGTGATGGGCTTGAGTGTCTTACGGCGGAGGTGATCGAGTAAACGCCCAGGAGTGCCGACAACAATGTGTGCGCCTTTTTTAAGCTGGGTGATCTGACGGTCAATCGGAGCACCACCGTAAATAGGAACTGCACGAAGACCCTTCATTTTTCCACCGAGACGATGCACCTCTTCGCAGACCTGCACACAAAGTTCGCGTGTAGGGGAGAGGATCAGCACCTGAGTGACGTGGTCTTCTAGATCAATCATCTGCAGTGCTGGTAGGGT